>DATFUQ010000169.1:0-15636 GCA_035260745.1 Lacunisphaera sp.
GGCTACCTGCCGCTCAACGCGAGCGAGGTCGCCGCGGAATTGGCCAAGCTCAACTAGACGGGCACAAAAAACCGGGGCGGTCAGGCCCCGGCTTCGCCAAAATAAATATCACCCTCAGGGCTGGCGCCAGGATTTCGCGTAGGCGTCCGTGCCGTCGGTGTAGGTGGTCCAGACCTTGTGGGTTGCGGGATCGACGGCGACATTCTTGGCCGTGGCCGCCGAGTCGACATTGCCGAGGAACTTGACGCCCTTGGCGGTGACCTTGACGACCGACATGTGGTCCGGGCCGGCGCAGAAGATGCGCCTGGTGCCGGCGTCGAAGGCGATCTGGTCAACCTTCGCCGTGATTTCCGTCGAGCTGATGACCGCACCGGTCTTGGTGTCGATGGCCACGAGCTGGCTGTTGTCCCCGGAGACATAGATGCGGCCGGCGGCTTCGTCGAAGGCAAGGCCGTGCGGCCCGGTGACGGGCGCGGTCGGCCACTGCGCGACGACCGTGTTGGTCTTGGTGTTGATGACCGCGACCTCACTGAGGTTCTTGATGTTGAGATAAATCCGGTCGACCGCCGCGTCGTGCGCCATGCACTCGGGCTCGCCCGGGATCTCGATGGCTGCGGTGACCTTGCCGACGACGGGGTCGATGGCCCAGAGGTATTTGCCGTTGTCGTTGGTCACATAGACGCGGCGATCCTTCGCATCGAAGAGGATGGCGTCGGTTTCACCGGGGGTGGCCACCGAACCGGTTTCCACGAGGGTGGTGGCGTCGACGATGGCGACGCGCTTGTCGTCCTGCACGCTGACGTAATATTTGCCCGCCTTGGTGTCGGCCGCGATGCCGACGGCAGGGCCGACCTTGAGACGGGCGAGCACCGTGCCGGACTTCAGGTCGATGAAGTCGGCCGTCTCGTCTTTCTCATGGGCGGCAAGGAGGCGGTGGTTCGTGGCGTCGACCTCGAGGAAGTCGAATTTCCCCTTGGAACCGGGAATCTTGACGGAAGTGTCCGGCACAAGGAGCGCATTTTCCGCCGCGGCAAGACCGGGCAGGGACAGGCAGGCGCAGGCGGCCAAGGCGGCGAGGCGTAGACGGGGGAGGGAAGTGATCATGGAAGGGGAGGATTCGGGCCCGACTTACTTGGTGGATTGCAGGAGGGCCGCGAGGCTCGGGGTTTTCCTGGCGAGCCAGTCACGGATGGTCAGGGCCTTGATGTGCAGCTGCACCTCGTCGTCGCCCGCCTTGTATTTGAAAACGAGGCCGCAGGAGGCGCCGAGGAAATTGCCGGCGGTGTCCTTGAGCGGGACCTGCACCTCAAACTTGTGCGGATCCGTCATGTTCGGGGCGAGGATCGTCTTGTGCTCGGTAGCGACGGCAATGTCGTCGTCGTCGTCCACCTTGCCGACCCGGTCGAGATTGGTGGCGATCATGGTTTCCACCCTGGCGCCGGGGACGGTGGCATGGAGGCCGACGACGACCAACTCGGGGTATTTGGCCATCAGCTCGTTCACGAGCTGCTGGGCGTAGATATGGTTGTCCGCGGGTTTGCGCCAGGAGGGATCCGGGGCGGTCTCCGCGGCAGTGGCGGAAATTCCAAGGGCAAGAGCGGCGAGAAGCGCGAAGCAGGAGTATTTTTTCATAGGGGTGATGGTTGAAGACTGGTTGGTCCGGCAGGGGGAGGAGGGGGCCGGTTGACAGCGCTAGCCTGCCTGCGAGCCATGAACCGAAGCTGAATCGTTTATGAATTTCCGTTTATCTAAGGGCCAGGCGCGACGTGTGCAGCCGGGGGTGCCGCGAGCCTGGCAGTTCAACACGTAGCCCAAAGGCCGGATGGATTGAAGCGGGATGGAGAGAGAATGAGCGGCCAGCCGGGCCCGCAGCTTGGAAATGTAGGTGTGGACCAGGTTTTGATTGTGCTGCTGGTGGCTCCCCCACACGTGTGACAATATCCTCGGAAACGACAGAACGCGATCAGGGTTCTCCACAAACATCCGCAATATTTCAAATTCCCGCCCCGTCCAGAATATCGGAACTTCGTCGACCCAGCACTCCCGGGTGGGCGGATTCAGCCTGATGCGACCGTCCGGGCTTGCGATCTCTGCGGGGATCAAATCGGAGCCCCGGATTGCGCTCGCCCAAGCGGTGGGCCCGGTCGTTGAGAATGCCTTTTGTTTCACACCGGGATGGGAGGATCAGTCGATTTTTGCCAATTCCTTGCGGACGATCTCCGACGGCAGCGGTAGCAGTGGGCTCCGGCGGGTGATGAGTTCCTGCCCCTGCCGGCTCAGGACGATGTGAAGGAATTCCTTTACCTTGGCCTCAACCGGTTTCCCGGGCGCGCGGTTGATGTAGATGTAGAGGTAGCGGCTCAGCGGGTAGGAGCGATCCAGCACTGACTGCTGTGTCAGCGTCACCGCGGGCCGGTCCGCACTGGGTGCAATCGCCAGCATCCGCGTGTGTGGTTGGGCATTGGCCGCGCCCGCATAGCACAGGGCATAGCGGTCGCCGCCGACGGCGCCAACCATGCCACTGAGGGCCCGCACGACCACGATGCTGGAACGATCGGTGGCGCGGGTGGAAATCCCCTGGCGAAAGTCGCGCGAGTGCATCGCAGCCTCCTGGAAAAACGTGGCAATGCCGTTCGGCAGATTGAGGCCATGGAGAGCGATCGGTTTGTCGGCCCATTCGCCGGTCAGGCCGAGTTGACCCCATCTGGTGATTTTGCCGTCCTGCGCATAAAGCTCCTCCAACTGCGCAAGCGTGATTTCCCTCAGAGGATTGTGCTCGTTGACGTAGATCGCGAGTGCCGGTGAATACCCCACCCGGTCATAGGCGCCGCCGCAGACGAGAATCTGGGTGGGCTCGTAACCGAATTTTTTCACGAACGCTTCCTTCTCACTAGGAAACAGCGCACGCGACGCGGGGCCGACGTGGCTTTGTCCGCTGATCAGGCCGGTGACCACGGTCGTGTTGGCACGCGCTTCCATGGTCGTGACGTCCTCGATCTCGCGGTGCGCGTCGCGGAAGAGTTCGATCCAGCCGAGGGTGATGGTGTCCATGGTGGGCGAACCCATCGTGTGGAATTCGCCGACCAGTTTGCCGCCGGGTGTGTATTCGGGGCAGGCGGGCTCGGCGCGGGCTTGGGCCAGCATGCCAGCCAAAGCTGCGGCGAGCAATAGATTCACAACGCACGGAACGATGCATGATGGTTTCATAGGTAAAGCGGATACAGCGGCGTGTTGCCGGCGCGAGGGTGGTTAGTTCAATTTGGCGAGTTCTGCGGCGACCTCGCTGGCGTCGAGGGGCAGGAAGCCTGCTTCTTCGGCGATCAAGGCCTGCTGCCCTTCCTTCGACAGCACCATCCGGAGGTATTCCCGGACGAAGGGATCCAGCGGCTTGCCCGGCGCGCGATTCACATAGAAGTAAATGTCGCGCGTATAAGGATATTTCCGCGCGAGTACGTCCTCCGGCGATGCGCTGGAGTAGTAGCCGCCTTCGCGCTCCGCGATGGCGACAATTTTCAGTTCCGGCATGTTTTTGCCCTGGATGCCGTCGAAGCTTGCGAAACCGATGGCCGAGGTTTCCTCGCCCACCCGTTTGAACACCGCTGCCGTATTCAGGGCCTCCTCGTAGTTCGCGGCCAGCGGGCGGTCGTCAAAATGCACCTGCTTCATGAAGATCGCGACGCCCTGGATGTTGCCGCTGGTCGGGCTCGGCCCGATCGGGTGAATCCGATGGCGCGCCCAGTCGCCGGTGGCGCCGGCCTGGCCCCAATACGTGATGTCGCCCCGGCCTCCGCCGGTGGAGAAAATCCGCGCCACCTGCTCGGTCGTGAGCTTGTCGACCGGGTTTCGCCGGTTGACGAAAATGGCGATGGGATTGGCCTTGCTGACCGTCGCAAAGGCGCCGTGGGCGACCTTGATGGCGCTGGGCTCGTAACCAAACGTCATCCGGAACGCGGAGACCTCGGCGGTCCAGAAGGAGCGCACGGTCGGTCCGAAGGCCGATACCCCGGTGTAAAGCCCGCCAATCGCCGTGGCCGCTCCCTTCAGATCCATCGCGAACTTTGCCCCGGGGTGGGACTGCCCAAAGAGTGCGTTGAGGTTCTTGAACGCAACGTCCATGCCCTGGGCGCCGACGATCCGGATCGAGCCATCCGGCAGCAGGTAGCCGGCGTCCTTGGGCTGCGCATAGGGTTGTGGCCGATAAGCGGGCAATTCCGGATCGACGGACAAAGTTGCGGCCGCGAGCGGCGTGACGGCAAGCAGGGCAGACAGCGCGTATTTTGCGGCGTTCGGGTGGCGGAGAATCATGGGGAAAAGGGTCGGTCTAATTTTGCGAGTTCTTCGCGTACGATCCGGGCGGGCAGCGGCAGGAATCCGCTGCGCAGTGCCACTAGCTCCTGGCCCTGCTGGCTGAGCACGATCCGCAGAAATTCCTTCACGTTGGGACCGAGGGCCTTTCCGGGGGCGCGGTCAAGGTAGAGATACGCAAAGCGACACAGGGGGTAGCGAAGGCTCGCGACATTTTCCCGTGTGGGGCTGACGGCGGCGACACCCGCACCCGGCACAAGCGCGAGCATCTTGACCCCAGCCGGATTGTAGCCGGGTGCGGCATAGCCAAGGGCGAAGCGGTCCTGGGCGACGCCCGCGAGGGTGTCGACAAAAGCCTGCACACCTCCGTTGGCGGCGCGTTGGGCGCTGCGCGACAACCCATCTGCCGTCGGACGCAGGATCATGGTTGGGCGGAAATCACGTCCGTGCATGCCGGCGGACTGGAAAAAAGTCGCCGTGCCGTTCGGCGACCGCAGGCCCCAGAGCGCGATGGGCCGGTGCGCCCATTCACCGGTGAGGCCGAGCTGGCCCCACGTCGTAATTTTGCCATCCCGCGCGTAGATTTCCTCGAGCTGCTCCAAGGTGATTTCCTCGAGCGGGTTGTCCCGGTGGACGAAGATCACAATGGGGGGCGAAAGGCCGAAGACATCGTAGGTGCCGAGTGCCACACGAATCGCGGTGGGAGGATAGCCGAATTTTTCCGTGAACGCGTCCACTTCCTGGGCCGAAGCCTCGCGCGAGAGCGGCCCGAGCTGGCTCGCTCCGCTCATCAGCCCCGGGAAAACCGTGTTGGCGCCGCGCGCCTCCTGGGTCGCCTCCACCTGCGGATGCGCCTTCCGAAAAATCTCGAGCCACGCCAGCGTGAGGGTGTCCATCACATCCGTGCCCATCGCGTGCAGTTCGCCCGTGAGCGCGCCCTGCGGCGTGTATGCGGGAATGGTCTCGGCGGCGCGCGAGCCGCCTTGCACAGTGCGATTGGGATCAGCCGGGCTGGACGACAGGTTCTCCGTTGCGCCGGCCCGGGCGGCCAGGGCCGCAAGCCCGGCGAGAAGGATGAGGGATTGCAGCCGCATGGCTCAGAATTTCACCGCCGCCGAGACGAAAACGAGGCGGCCGATCAATCCGTAAGTGGAGGGATCGACGAACGAGTCGGTGAACGCCTGCGGGGCGCGCGGCGGCATGCGATCGAAGACATTGTTCACGCCAAAGGTGAGCTTGGTGTTCCGGGGAATCCACCGGTGGGGCGAGTTTTCCTTGAAAGTGTAGCCGAGCTGCAGATCCCACGAAGTGTAGGAGTCCACCGGAGTGGGCTTGATCGTCGTGCTGTTCGCATAAGTGTCGCCGCCCACGCCGATGTCCGTGACCGCCGGCACATAGGTGTTGCCGACCATCACGCGCCACGGGCCGCGATTCCAGTCGACGATCGAGTAGAGGCGGTAGCGCGGGATGGTGCCCTGCTGGCCGGTGCCGCCGTTTGTGGCATAGCCGACATATTCGTAGAAGGGCTGCTCGGGCAGCGCCTTGAACTTGTAGCTTTGGAAGATGGTCGCGGCGGCGCTGAAATCGAATTTGCCGAAACTCTCGGTGCGAAGCCCGTATTCCACGTTCACGTCATACGCCCGCACCCGGGCGCCGCTGAGGTTGATGAAATTGCTCGTGAGATAGATGCTCGAGGCGCTGCCTCCGTTCCGGAGCAGATCACTGAGCTGATGGACCTGCGTGATGGCAACAGCCCCGGGCCGGCCCGGGAAATTATTGAGGGCGACATTGCGGAGGTAGGGCGAAGCCGCACCCAGCCGGTCGGTGGTGCTCAGGGTCACGCCGGCGCCCGGTCCGCCCACGACGCCCTTCTGGTCGGCGCTGATGTAGTCCACCGTCACGGTGAGGTTCTTGATCGCCTTGGGCGAGAACACCAGGCCCACGGCGCGGGTCACGGCAGTCGAGGGCTTGAGATCGGGATTATTGGTCGTGAAGTTGTTGGCCTGACCGGGAAATCCGAGGGAGGTCGGCACGGTGGCGGGGGTCGTCAACGTCTGGTTTGACGGGCCGAACAGAAAATAGAGGCCGGGGGCGGTGAACGATTTCGCGTAGGTATAGCGCAGGGTGAGGGACTCGTCCACCGGTTGCCAGCGCACGCTGTATTTCGGCACATGAGAATTTCCGACATCGCTGTATTTCTCCATGCGGTAGGCCAGGGAAGCGTCGAGGGCATGGGCTCCGCGAAAGTTCCAAGCCGCGCTGGTGAGGGGAACGCGCACCTCGGCGAAGCCGGAGTCGATGCGCCGGCTCTGGTCGAACGGATCGAACGTCCCGGCGCCCGTCCAGCGCGCAGCGGTGGGGCCGCTGACGTAGGAATTTTCGTCGGGCTGGCCGAAGACCTCTTCCCGGCGGGTCGAGCCGCCGACCGCCAGGCCGAGTTCACCCGCGGGCAGGCTGAAGGGGGTCCCGACCAGTTTCAGGTCGGCCGAAGCGAGCTTGCTGCCCACCGCGATCACGGCGGTGCCGAGCAGATTGTTGAGCGAGGCGGGATTGATCCCCGCCGCGCGGGCGAACGGATCAAGCGCCGGCTGGAAGACGAAGGTCCCGGTCACTTCCGAATAACCCGACATCACCCGGCTGTAGGCGCCTCCGGCGACCGCGTTGCCCGCGGCATTGAAGCCGCCGGTGAGGGCGCGAACTAGGTTGGGCGTGTAATAGACATTCTTCTGATACTGGGTGATGCGGTTGTCGTTGTAGGTGTAAGCGGCCTCCCAACTCCACTTTGCTCCCAGCTCGCCGCGCAATCCGCCTGAAGCCCAGGTGGATTTGCTTTTCTCCGTGTATTGGAGCGGGGCGGGCAGGTAGGAGAAACCGATGCGGGGGAAGGCGATGGTGAGGGGATTGAAGGGGGCGCCGGCCGGCTCGGTGAAGGTGGTCGTCTGGGCGGGCAGCTGGTAACGGCTTTCGGTCCGGCCCAAAATTGCGGCGCCAAAAGCGACAAGCTTTTTGCCGAACAGGTCGGCGGAAGCATTCACCAGTGCGGTCTTTTGCTCCTGGCCGAGGAGCAGGGTGGTGTAGAGCGCAGAGTCAAAGGTTGCCGCAATCGTCGCGAAATCGGCCGGCACATAGGTGCCGTTGGCGACGAGTGCATTCAGGTTGGCCGCGGTCGCGGCGGTGCCAGTGGGATTGCGCTCGCTGGGCGAATTAAGGGCTGGGTTGAGAAAGTGCGTCGGGAAGGCCGTGCCCGAGCCGATCGCGCCGGCGATGGTGGCGTTGCGGCCGGTGATGGTGTGGCTGAAGGGCCGGTCCTTTTGGAAGAGCGGACTGTTTTTCGTCCAGTTGCCGGAGACGGTGACGCTCACGCCCTGGTGACTGACGCCGGCGACAGCGTAGGCGGAGCGCTCGGTGTAGCTGCCGGCGCCGGTGGCCCAGGCCATGCGGCCGCCCACCTCCGCGCCCTGATAATCGGACTTCAGGATGAAGTTCACCACGCCGCCCACCGCGTCGGAGCCGTAGATCGCGGAGGCGCCGTCGGTGAGGATCTCGACGCGCTCGACGGCGGCGACGGGGATCTGATTGACGTCCACGAAATTCCTCCCACGGATGCCGTTGGCGCCGTTGGTGGCGACGCGCCGGCCGTTGATGAGTACGAGCGTGTCGAGGTTGCGCAGGGCGATTTGCGAGCCGCCCAGCGTGATCTGATTGACGTTGTTGGCATTGCTGGCGCCGATGTTGCTGCGGCCGGTGATTGAGGGCAGCCGCTTGCGGAGCAGCTCCAGCATGTTGGCGTTTACCCCGGCCTGGTCGAATTGCTTGTTGCCGAGGATGGTGACGGGCGATGACGTTGCGTTGGCGGAAGTCGGAATATTGGAGCCGGTGACAATGAGCTTGGCCAGCTCGGTGACTTCCTCTTTATTTGGGCGGTCGCGCTGAGTCACGGTCTGCGCCGCCCTTTGGTCTTTTGGGTCGGGGCCTTTTTTGACGACCAGCAGGCCGCCTTTCGATTGTGCCACCACCAAGTCCGTGCCGGCGAGCATTTGATCCAGGGCATCCTTCGCGAGGTAGTTGCCTTTGACGGTGCTGGTCGGTGTGCCCTTGACGGCGTCGACGGCGTAGATGATTTCCTGGCCGGATTGCTCGGCAAATAATTTCAGCGAAACGGCGGCATCGCCCGCGGGCAGGTCAAAATTTCGCGTGGCGGGTTCGGCGGCGAGGATGAGACTGTGGAGAAGCGGGAAAACGCAAAGGAAAGCGAAGATTCTCCTGCGGGCACGGATGAACGAGGGTAGGGGTGTCATGGGGGTAGGGCCAGGACCGCTGCGATGGGCAGACAGTCACTGTCCTACTTGAGACGGGCAGATTGGTGGTGGGAGTGACATCAATGTGACGAAAACTTTTTCGTGAGCGCTCCGGCGGCATCCGCGATCCTAGTTCACGGGTCGCAATCAACGAGTCTTGCGCAGGACGATCTCCGTTCCGCGCCGCTCGGCCGTGACGCCAAAATCCGTTTCAAGCACCTCCACGAAATTCTCCATGCTGTCATACCGGATGCGCCCGCTGAAGCGCAGGGCACCCAGCCGGGCGTCGCTTATTTTCAATTGAATCGCGGATGGGCCTTGCTGCTCAGCGGCCGAGCGGTTGAACCGCGCCACGACCTCCGCCAGTGGCATGGCGTCGAAGACCAGCCGGTTGCTTTGCCATGCCAGGGCGCGGTCGATCTGATGCTGGTTCAAAGCCTCGACGGCAAGGTCCGGCGGTGTCGGCAGCAAGGGCGTGGTGGGTACCGCAGTCCGCTGTCCCGCCACGAGTATCACACCCCGGCCGAGCGCGGCCGGAGTCGCGCCGTCCCGTTGCGCTCCGCCGGATGCAGCAAGCGGCCGGTCGGCGGCGGTGACGTCCACCTTCCCCTCGGTCACGAGAACGTCCACGGAGGTGGCGCCGAGCCGCACATCAAACGCAGTGCCGACGGCACGGACCGAGATATTGTCCGCCTCGACGATGAACGGACGCAGGGGATTCTTCGCCACCTCGAAGTGGGCCTCGCCGCGCACCAATCGGATGCGGCGTTCGGCGGCCGTGAAATGCTCGGCCACTTCGCTCCCGGAATTGAGCTCGACCTTGGAGCCGTCCGGCAGGCGGAGGAAGCGCGGACCGGCCGTGACCGCCAAGACGGAGGCCGCTGCGGGAAGCGAGGGGGTCTGCCACCAGAAAACGGCGGCGACGGCGGCCGCGGCCGCACAGGCCAGCAGGGCCGGGATGGTGGCGCGGCGCCGGTCGCGAACCAGCAGGTCGGGGTCGACCGACCCGTCAGGCGGGCGTGGGTAAAACGCCAGCCGGTCAAAGGTGCGATAGGCGGTCTCGACCTCGGCCAGCATCACTGGGTGCCGCGGGTCGGCGGCGCACCACACGGCGAGCGCGGCCTGTTCGGATGCGGTCAAGGCCCGCGCCTGGCGGACGGCAAACCACTCGGCGGCCTGACGCTGGATGGCCGGGCGGGTTGGATCCAAGGCAGTGGAGCTGTTATCGGCTGGCATGTCAGTCGCGTTTCACGCCGTGCTGGCGCAGATATTCCGTGCAGTGTTCCATCCCCCGGACCACATGGGTGCGGACCGTATTTTCGGAGATGCCCAGCTGGCTGGCGATTTGTTTTTCCGTAAGACCATAGATTTTTGCGAGGGTGATGACCTGGCGGCCGCGGGTGGGCAGGCTGCGCAACGCATCGGCGAGAAACTCAAGCTCTTGCCGGGCGCTGACGGTCTCTACCACATCGATCCCTTCATCTAAGACGGACGAGCACTGGATTTCAGCGACAGCTTCCGTCTGGACCACCACTTGATGGCGCACCTGGTCGATGGCGGCGTTGCGGGCGATGGCGAACAACGCGGCCTTGGGCGACCTGAGTTGGGCGCTGCCGGGCTGGCTCTGCCGGCGCCAGAGGCGGAGAAGGGCCAGTTGGGCAATGTCTTCGACATCCGGCAGTCTGGGAAAACGGGCGCGCAGCCAGGACTTCAAGGCTGGCTCATGTGAATGCACCTCCGCCACGAACCAGCGTGCCTGCTCGGGACTGGGGGTATGCTTGGAGGCAGGAAAGAGCGAATTCACTGCGAGGGGTGACTGATGAGTTTCAAAAGGGGCCGGCCGGTGGCGTCACAACGATTGCGCTGACGCAAACTTGGGGAACCAGCGTCAGGCATACTCTATGACTATTTGCCCAAGTTAGCCCTGTTGGATTAAAGTTTGCTGAATCAGAACTGAAATTCGCTTTAAGGTGCAGGTTGAAGAGACAAAAAAACGGAGGCCTCCCCGGGCCTCCGGTTGGTCACCCTGACTCAAACAGCGGGCTCAGAATTTCACACTGCCGGAAATAAAGACGAGCCGGCCGACGGGCGAGTAGTTGGCGACGTCGACGTTGTTGTTGTTCGAGCCGGCGGGTTGCGACTTCGGGGCAAACGGCGGCATCTGGTTGGACAGATTGTTCACTCCGACCGTGAGCTTCAGGCCCCTGAGGTAGCTCCACAGTGCGGAGGCGTCGCTTTTGCCGAAAGTGTAGGAGCCTTGCAGATCATACGTCGTATAGGCCGCAACCTTGCTCACGGGCGGCGTCGCGGGATTGGCCAGATAAAGGGCGGGAATCTGGCCGCTGAGGATGTCCGTGGTCGCGCTGACGTAGCTGCTGCCCAGCTGCGCGGCCCAGTTACCCTGCCTCCATTCGAGGGTCGAGTAGAAGCTATATTTCGGGAACGTGCCGGCCATGGTCTGGCCGTTGGTGGCGTAGCCGGCGTATTCAAAGATCGGATTGGTCGGCAGCCGCTGCACCAGGAAGGACTTCAGGTAGGTGCCGGTCGTCGCCACCGTGAACCGACCGAAGCTGGTGGCGGGCAGCTCGTATTCGATGCTGAGGTCCAGCGCCTTCACATGGACGGCGCCGGAGTTCGCCTGGTTGTCGAGAATGTAGAGGTCGTTGGCGTAGCCGGGGCTGGTGACGTAACTCTTGAGACCGCCCGCGGTGGCGAGCAGCGCCTGGCTGGAACCCGGTCCGCCGGGAATGTTGCCGACCGCCGCGTTGCGGAAATAAGGCGAGGCGGAGCCGAGGGCATTGACGCTGGCCATGATGACGTTGCCGCCGATGCCCGCCGGCAGGCCGTCTTGCTTAACATCCACGTAGTTGAGCGTCACGGTCAGCCGCTTGACGGCCTTGGGCGACACGACGACACCGAATGCACTCGAGCGGGCTTTGCTGGGTTGCAGCCCCGGGTTGTTGCCGTTGCCCGAGAAGAAGGTCTTGGAGCCGATCGTCGCGTCCGAAAGCGCGGTGGCGATGATGGTGTTGGTGACAAAGCCGCCGTTGGGCGTGGCGAACAACGCGCTGAGGGTCGGCGCCGTGAAGGACTTCGAGTAGGTGTAGCGGAGCGTCACCTGGTCATCCACCGGCTGCCACCGCAGCCCGATTTTCGGGACATTGGATTTGCCCGCATCGCTGTATTTTTCATAGCGTCCGGCCAGGGTCAGGTCGAGGGCGTGGAGCGCAGGCGGGGCCAGCTTGTCGCCCGTAAGCGGCACGCGGGCCTCCGCAAACAGCGAGTCGATGGTGCGGCTCTGATTGAAGGGATCGAACAGCACCCCGCCGGCCCAGTTGGATTTCGTGAGATCGCCGCGGTAGGAATTGCCGTCGGGTATGCCCTGGAGAAGCTCTTTGCGTTTCGCTCCGCCGAAAGCGACGCCGATCCGGCCCGCCGGCAGATCCAGGAAGGAACCGACCAGTTTGGCATCAAAGGAAGTCAGGCGACTGTGCACCTTGATCAGTTCAGTGCCATAGATATTGGCCAGAGCTGCGGGGTCGATTCCGGCACGCGCGAAAGGATCCAGCGCCGGCTGCACCACGACGGCACCGGTGGCAAGCGAGATGACCTTGCTGAACTTGCCTCCGGCCAGGGTGTTGTCGGCGCTGTCAAAGCCGCCCTTGATCGCCGCCAGGAAATTCGGCACGAAAACCACATGGGCGAGCCGCTGGCTGATTTTGTTGTCGCTGTAGGTGTAGCCAGCCTCCCAGTTCCAATTGGGGTTGAGCTCGCCGCGCAACCCCAAGGTCAGCCGGTCGCCCCGGGAATGGTTCGAGGTCTTCACCCGCGTATCGAGGGTGCCGGCAACCACGCCGGTCACGGCCCCGGTCGTGGGATTATAAGGCGCGCCCGCCGGCACCGTCACGGTGCGGAGGTTGCCGAGAAAGTTCCCGTTGCCGCCCAGGTTCTGGTTGGAGCTTTTGGTATCCGACAAAATCAAGTCACCAAACACCTCGAGTTTCTTCGGCACCAGGTCGGCCGTGAAACTGGCGGTGATGGCGCGCTGCTCCTGCGCCATCAGAATATTGGTGTAGGGCGCCACGTTGAAGAACGGGATGGATGCGTCGCCGGCGGCGATGTAGGTGCCGTTGGCGATCAGGTCGGCCATGCTGGTGGCGGTCGCGGCCGTGCCCGTGGGATTGGATTGGCTCGGCGAATTCAGCGAGGGCTTCAGGTAATTGCCGGCGGCGAATCCCGGGAACGTGGTGCCGGGCTTGAGCAGGGCGTTGACCGGATCGGTCGCGTGGGTCGGGTCGAGGACGCCCGCTGCGTTGTAGCGCGAATAGAGGAAGGCCCGGTCGGCCTGGAACAGCGGATCGGTCCTGGACCAGCTGCCGGTCGCCGTGACGCTCGTGTCCCCGACCTTGGCGCCGGCGACGAAGTAACCCGAGCGTTCACTGTAGTGCCCGGTGTTGCTGGTGAAGGCGTAGCGGCCGCCCACCTCGCTGCCGGTGTAGCTCGATTTGAGGATGATGTTGACCACGCCGCCGATGGCGTCGGATCCGTAGATGGCCGAGGCGCCGTCGGTCAGCACCTCGAGACGCTCGATGGCCGCGGCGGGGATCATGTTGATGTCGACGAAACTCTTGCCGCCGTTGCCATTGATGCCGCTCGTCGCGACGCGCCGGCCGTTGATGAGCACGAGCGTGTCGAGGTTGCGCAGGGCGATTTGCGAGCCGCCGGCCGTGCTCTGGTTGGTGTTGGTGGCGTTGCTGTTGCCGGCATTGCTGCGGCCCGCAAAGGCGGGGATGCGCTTGCGCAGGATTTCCAACAGATTGGAATTCAGACCGGTTTGGGCGATATCCTTCTGGCCGAGCACGACCACCGGGACCGCCATGGCATCGGCCGCCGCGGGGATGTTGGAGCCGGTCACCACGAGGGGGGCGAACTCGGTGATTTCTTCCTTCTTGTTTTCAGCCGCCACGGCGGATTGCGCCACGGCGCGGGTGTCCAAGCTGAGCAGCAGCGCGGGCACGACTAACAACCAACGAACAGGAACAGGGGTAGTTTTCATATGCTGGGGTGGGGGTGGAGGATTGGCCAATTGACAGACGCCAGGCCGGCTTCACGGCGCGCAACCTAGCTGGCAAAACTTAAGCGGGGCTTAATTCAGACTGAAATAACTGACAGAAATCTGCGGCCGCGGTAAAAAATCCGGTTTCGATTCAGTCAACCGGGAGTTACCGGCCTTGCCGGCCAATGGGGGGGAAAGCGTTGGTGGAGCGCGGGTGCGCTTGTCGTGGTCAGCCGCCGTCGAACGTGCGCCGGTTTTGCCAGCATGGTTGGTGGCGCTTCCGGGCGAGTAACCCGACGGTGCCATGGTGCCGGACATGCATGAATAATATTTCAGCCAATCTTCAGCTTATCTTCAGTATATTGGCGCATGTTCACCATTGTCACCCCACTGCGTCCCCGCAGTAATACCCAGCCCACCATGACTACACCCTCCCGTAAACACTCGCGCTTGCTGCTGTCCGGCTTCCTTGCGCTTGGCCTGCATCTGCTCGCCCCCCGCGCCCTGTCCCAAGAGCCGGATGCGCCCGTCAAGCCCGTCGGCGATGACGCCGCCCAACCCGCCAGCGACAAGGTCATCCAACTGGACACGTTCACCGTGACCGCGGCGATCGACACCTATCACCAGCAGACGTCCTCGATGGCGTCCAAGATTCCGATGGATCTGAAGGCACTTCCTTCTTCCCTCTCGATCATGAACTCGACGGCGATCACGGACCGCAACGCGGTGACGCTGGTCGACGTGTTCGGCTACGTCGTCGGCGCCGCGCAGTCGCAGGGCAACATCAACGGCTTTTCGTTCCGCGGCTTCCCGAACACCGGCAGCTACACGCAAAACATCCAGTTTGACGGACTGATGGGCGCCACGCTCAAGAAGGCCGCCTCCAGCGCGGCCAACGTGGACAGCCTGGAGTTCCTGAAGGGGCCGAACGGCGTGCTCTACGGGCAAATGAACCCGGGCGGCCTGCTGAACATTGTCACCAAGAATCCGAAGGAAAAACAGGAGACCTACCTGCGATTCACCGCGGGTTTCTACGCCGGCGAGTTCACTGATTTTGGTCACAAGGTCACCAACACCTTCAGCATCGATACCACGGGCCCGGTCTTCCACAGCAAGCATCTGTTCTACCGCCTCGTCGTCGACGCCGGCAGCACGCCGACCTCCCGCCCGGGCAACTGGGACCGGAATTATTCCGTCTATCCGTCGCTGAGCTACAAGTGGTCCAAGGATACCGAGTTCACGGTCAAGATGGAGAGCAGCCAGGACGTCCGCCGGCAGGACGACGGCGTGCTCCCGATCTTCACCGGCACGCCCGTCTCGGTCATTATTGGCGGCGTGGCCACCCCGACCGCCGCCTACGGCGAGAGCGCGACGTATTTCACCGCGCCGTTGAACACGGTCTACAATGACCACAAGGACGGCGCGCGCGATTACGGCCAGGCCATCTCCAGCGTCTTTCACACCACGCTTGGCTCCGAATGGCAGTTGCGCATCCAGTCCCGTTCCGTCTGGCATGTGGACATCGTCCGCGAATTCACTGTGAACAATGCGAACGTCTTCTCGCCCACGGCCAAGTATGGTACGCCCACCTCGCTCCTGCGCCGGCAATACAACAACGTCAAGAACGGCCACCGCTACAATTTCGTCGACGCGAACATCTACCGGTCGTTCAACACCGGGAAGATCAAGCACACCGTGATCTTCGGACTGGGCGGCGGCGGCGAGGCCTTCTACAATCAGCGCATTGCGTTCGGCCCGAACCAGACGCTGGCGCAGGCCATCACCCTTTTCAACCCAGCCCTCGACCAGGCGGACTATCCCGCGGACGGCACCGGCGTGACCAACCAGGTCACCAATCAGACCGCCTTCGGCCAGTATCTCTCCGACCAGATGAAGGTCGGCGACAAGCTGCATGTCTCGGTCGGCGTCCGGCACGACCACCAGCTGGTCCACGGCCTCGATATCCTCAAGCCCGCC
>DATFUQ010000170.1:0-2856 GCA_035260745.1 Lacunisphaera sp.
GGCTTGGGGGCAAGCCGCTCCACCATTTATTACCGCCTGCAGGGTTGATTTTTGTGCGGGTGGCCTGTTGCTTGGCGCACTTCATGAAGATTCTCGTTGCGGACAAAATCTCCCCGTCTGGCGTCGCTTATTTCCGCCAGCAGCCCGGCTTCGAGGTCATCGAAGCCTACAACACACCGCCGGCCAAATTGCTCGAGCTGGTGCGCGACGTGCACGCCATCGCCGTGCGCTCCGAAACGAAAATCACCGCCGAGGTGCTGGCGGCTGCGCCGCTGCTGAAGGTGGTGGGCCGGGCGGGGGTCGGCGTGGACAACGTGGATGTCGACGCGGCCACCGAGCGCGGCGTCATCGTGATGAACACGCCCTCGGGCAACACGGTGGCGACCGCCGAGCTGACCTTCACCCACCTGCTCTGCGGCGCGCGCCCCGTGCCGCAGGCCGCCGCCTCGATGCGGGCCGGCCAGTGGGACCGCAAGAATTTCTCGGGCATCGAGCTTTTCCGGAAAACCCTCGGCATCGTCGGCCTCGGCCGCATCGGCACCGAGGTGGCGAAGCGCGCCCAGGCCTTCGGCATGCGTGTCGTGGCCTACGATCCCTATCTCGCCGCCAGCCGCGCCAAGGCCATCCAGGTCGAGGCGGTCACGCTCGACGAGCTGCTGTCCCAGTCGGACTACATCACGGTGCACATGCCGCTGACCGACGACACGCGCTACATCATCGACGAGGCGGCCTTCGCCAAGGCGAAGCCCGGCCTGCGCATCTTCAACTGCGCCCGCGGCGGCATCATCAAGGAGAGCGCGCTCGTCGCCGCATTGAAGTCCGGCAAAGTCGCCGCCGCCGGCCTCGACGTGTTCGAGGACGAACCCCTCGCCAAGGACAGCGAGCTGCGCAGCCTGCCCAATGTCACCCTCACGCCGCACCTCGGGGCCTCGACCGCCGAGGCGCAGGACGCGGTCGGCGTCGAGGTGGCGGAGCAGATCAGCGACGTGCTCAACGGCGGCGTGATCCGCAACGCCGTGAACATGCCTGCGATGGACGCCGCCGCGCTGAAGATTTTCGGGCCCTACCTCGAACTCGGCGCCAAGCTCGGCACACTCGTGCAGCAGATCTCGCCGCCGCAGATCGCAACGCTGCGCGTCACCTATTGGGGCAGGATCGTGGACCTCGACGCCAACGCTGTCACGCGCGCCATCATCCGCGGCTACCTCCGCCGGATCAGCGGCGAGGGCGTGAACTTCGTCAACGCCCCGCTGGCGCTGGAGCGCCTCGGCGTGAAGGCCGAGGTCATCAAGTCCACCGCCGACACGGACTACACCGAGCTGATGCAGGTCGAGGCGGTCGCGGCCGACGGCACGGTGCGCAGCGCCGCCGGCACGCTCATCGGCAAGGCCAACTCCCCGCGGCTGGTGGCGCTCAACGGCCGCGAGGTGGAGGCGGCCCCGGCGGGGGCGTTGCTCATTTACGAGAACCACGACGAGCCCGGCATCATCGGCATGGTCGGCACGCTGATGGGCCGCGACCAGGTGAACATCGCGGCCATGTCGCTGAGCCGCAACAACGCCGGCGGCACGGCGCTGTGCGTGCTGAATCTCGACACCCAGCCCTCGCCCTCGGCCCTTAAGGAGTTGACCAGCCATCGCGCCATCAAGCAGGCTGTGGTGGTCAACCTCTGATGCCCGTTTGCCCGTTCAAAGCAGCAGTCCTGACGTGTCATTCTGAACCCGCCGTGGCGGGTGAAGAATCCAGTGGATTTTTGTGGAGAGCCCGTCTCCTGACGGTCCGCGGAGGACCGGGAGGCCGTCCCTCCAATGGATGCTTCGCTGTGCTCAGCATGACAGGAATGGGATTATGATGTGGCCCTATGTCATCGCCGCGGTGGCGGGCTATCTGCTCGGGTCGCTGCCGTTTGGCTGGCTGGTGGCCCGCGCCAACGGCGTTGATATTTTCAAAGCCGGCAGCGGCAATCCCGGCGCGACGAACGTCAAGCGCGTGCTCGGCTCCAAGGCCGGCAACACCGTGCTGGTGCTCGACATCCTGAAGGGTGCAGTCGCGACCGCCTGGCCATTGCTGCCGATGCTGGCAGCGCCGCAGCCGATGGTGCTGGAGCTGATTGGCGTGGCGGCGGCGGTCATCGGGCATTCGTTTTCCATTTTCACTAAATTCCGCGGCGGCAAGGGCGTAGCCACGGCGGCGGGCGGGTTGTTCGTGCTGATTCCGCTGGCCTGCGCGATAGCCGCCGCGACCTGGGGTATTGTTTTCCTGGCCTTCCGCTATGTATCGCTCGCCTCGATTCTCGCGGCCGTGGCGGTGATCACGGCCAGCTGGCTGCTGCCGTATCATATGGCGATCAGTGTCATTACCTCGGTGCTGGGCGGGTTCGTCATCCTGCGGCACCACGAGAACATCAAGCGGCTGCTGAACGGCACCGAGAACAAGTTCGCGAAGAAACCGCCCGCGTAAAGCTCTGTAGCCTGTCTTCCTTTGAAAACGTGATCACCGAGTTACGAGCTACGACCGCGTTCAAGTCGCGTAGATCCTCTAAATCTTCCACGCGAGAACGCAGGCGCTTCAGCTCCGCGCTCAGGCGGTGCAGCGAGGGCTTGGCTCGGACGGGACGTTTAGTCTTGGGAAGGCATATTGCATATATATAGGAACCTACCCAAGACTAAGGCGCGCCCGCAGCCGGGTCCCAACTTGTGTCATCTCCGCGTCAGTCAGTGCGCCGAGTCGCTGCTCCAGCCGGACAACCGGCACCGATTGCACCTGCTGCAGATGAAATGCACCGGCTTTGAGAAAGGGCTTCGGAATTGCCAGTTCCCAAGGGAGACCACGCAGGGCGGTGGTGTGCGGGACTAC
>DATFUQ010000171.1:0-2401 GCA_035260745.1 Lacunisphaera sp.
GTCCCGCCGCTCCTGGGGCTGGTGCTCGCCGGGGTGGCGCTGCTTTGTTTTCGGAGAACCCGGCCGGTCACTTGGCCGCGGATGGCCCTGGAGCTTTGGCTGGGGTTCGCCTGCGGGGTCGTGGCGGCGTTTTGCGCGAGCTTGCCTGCGCTGCCGGAGCCGGCCGCCAGCAACTATATCATCAAAGCGTCCTATCCGGTATGGGTGGTCATGGGTTCGCTGGCTTGGTTGTATCTGCTGTGGCTTCTGGTGGACCGGCCGAAGCTTGATCAGACCGCGCCGGCGGGCAAACCCGCGCTGCGGGCCAATCTGCTGGCCGTGTTATTCCTGCTCTTGCTCGCGCTGGCGGCGTCCTACGCGTTGAAGGTCATGATGGATTTGGAGGGCCTGTTCTCTTGAGGGAGCGATGACTTTCGGCGTGCTTTGGCACGGGCTTTGCCTTTAATCCGGCGCACCCGCATCCCCATGGACGATCTCGATCTCGGCGCGACCATCAAGGGCTTCACCTCCGGGCAGAAGGTTTTCAAGCGCTACACGCTGCAGAAAATCCTCGGCCGCGGCGGCATGGGCGTGGTCTGGCTGGCGCACGACGAGAAGCTGGACGAGGCCGTCGCGCTGAAATTCCTGCCCGATGCGGTCAAGCTCGACGCCGCGGCGCTCGACGACCTCAAGCGCGAAACGAAACGCGCCCGCCAGCTCACGCATCCCAGCATCGTTCGCATCCATGATTTCCTGGAGGACGCGACGATGGCGGCCATCGCAATGGAGGCGGTCGACGGCACGACTTTTTCCCAGCTCCGGATTGAACGGCCCAGCCGGGTGTTTGAGGTCGCTGACATCACGGCCTGGGTGAGGCAGCTTTGCTCGGCGCTCGACTATGCGCACACCGATGCGCGCGTCGTCCACCGCGACCTGAAGCCAGCCAACATCATGGTGGACCAGCGCGGACGCGTGAAGATCACCGATTTCGGCATCTCCCAGAGCATCAGCGACAGCATCTCGCGGGTGTCGGCCCAGCGGTCGTCCTCCGGCACGCCGGCTTACATGAGTCCGCAGCAGATGCTTGGCGGGAAATCCTCGCCGGCGGACGACATTTATTCCCTGGGGGCGACCATCTACGAATTGCTGACCGGCAAGCCGCCATTTTATGCGGGCAATCTGATCGCCCAGGTGCAGTCAATCACGCCGGCTCCAATGGCAGTCCGGCGGCAGGATCTGGAAGTGACGGGTGCGCCGATCCCGGCCGCCTGGGAGCAATTGGTGGCGGCCTGTCTCGCCAAGGAGCCCGCCGGACGGCCGCGCAGCGCGGCCGAAATGCTCCAGCGCCTCGGGAGCGCCGGCCCCGCCGCGGACACCTCCGTTCCAGATGACGCCGAGGTGGAACTGCCGGTGTCCCGGCCGGCCGGCGAGAGTCGCGTGGTGGATTTGCCCGGAGGAGCGCGGATGGAATTCCGGCCCATTCCCGCCGGGGAATTTTATGCGGGCAGTCCGGAGGGCGAGGCGGGGCGCTACGACGAGGAAAGCCCGCGCCCCCGGGTGAAACTGACGCAGGCGTGGTGGCTGGCGAAGACTTCGGTGACCCATTTGCAATGGAAGGGAATCATGGGCACGAGCCTGGTTGATCAGGCGCGGCTGGGCATTGAGGACGACACGGAATACAATCTCGAAAACAAGATGCAGACCCTCCGGGCCATGTGGGGTGTCGCCCGGGACAGCGATCCGGCGAAGATGGTGGGCGCCGCCGGGGACGAAGCGCCGATGTATTACGTCTCCTGGTTCGAGGCGGTGGAGTTCTGCCGGCGCCTGACGGAACAGGAGCGCAAAGCCGGCCGGCTGCCGGAGGGCTTTGTCTATACACTGCCGACCGAGGCCCAATGGGAGTTTGCGTGCCGGGCCGGCACGCGCGACGCCACTTATGCGGGGCCGATGGAAATCCGGGGCGCGATGAATGCGCCGATGCTGGATGCGATTGCGTGGTATGGCGGCAACAGCAGCGTGCGTTACTCGGGCACCGGCTAGAATACCGCCGACTGGAAGGAAAAGCAGTATCCCGGCGGGCAGGCCGGCCAGCGCAATGTGGGCCTGAAGCGGGCCAACCCGTGGGGCCTGCATGACATGCTCGGCAATGTCTGGGAATGGTGCCTTGATCTCTATGGCAAATATCCCGGCGGGATACTGACCGACCCCATTGGTCCGGCAACCGGCCTCAGCCGGATTTGCCGCGGCGGGGCGTGGAACACCAATGCGCGCGACTGCCGCGCTGCCACCCGCAACTGGAGCCTGCCGGCCATCCGGCGCAGCGCCTTCGGTTTTCGCGTGGCGCTCGCACCCGAGGTCGCGGTGCCGGCGGGCGAGACGGCGGCGGTGTCCGCGACCGAGGCCGACTCCACGGTCTACCCGG
>DATFUQ010000172.1:0-4491 GCA_035260745.1 Lacunisphaera sp.
CACTACGAGGTCATGAACCGGTAGGAGGCGTAGGCCACGGCGAAGCCGAGACCGACAAAACCCACCGTCACGGTATATTTAACCGCCACGGGCTGGCGCCGGCCCCAGCCCCAAACGGCCCAGAGCCTGACCTCGCCCCAATCCAGCAGCCGCGCGATGCCGCGCGACTCCGCCGACAGCAAACCGCCGGCCAGAATGAAGAACGGAATGGCCGGCCCAGGAATGAACATGAGGATCAAGCCGATCGCGGTCGCGACCATGGCCACCAGGATGCGGAGAACCCGCAAGGCCCGCTTGGACCAGCGGACATCCTTTCGCGCCGCATGGGTGGCTTCGTACCGATCCTGGAACCTCCGGCCCGCATGATCGCGATGCACCTTCTGCCCCAGTTTATGAAATATGCCGGCCATGGAGCTTGGACAGCACGTCTGGGCCTTCGTTCGCGGAAGACTTATTGAACCACGGAGACACAGACAAAGCCAGAGATTCTGGGAATTAAACCAATCAGGCCGATTAGTTTCCTCTATGGTGAAGAATCGAGGCTACGTGAGCAATTGGACTATTCTGATGATGGGCAGGAAGAGCGCGATGACAATGGTGCCAACGACCAGGGCGAGGAACAGGATGAGGATGGGCTCGATGAGCGAGCTGAGTCCGGCGACGGCGCTGTCGACCTCGTCTTCATAGATGTCAGCGACCTTGCCGAGCATTTCCGGCAACTGGCCGGTATGCTCGCCCACGTCGATCATGCTTGTGACCATCGGTGGAAAGACCTTGGTTGTCTCCAATGGCCGGGCGACCGGTGCGCCCTCCTTCACCCGGTCGTGCACTTCCGTGATGGCCCGGGCCACGCGGGCGTTGCCGCAGGTGTCGCGGGTGATCAGCAGCGCCGGCAGGATGGGCACGCCGCTCGAGAGCAGCGTGCCGAGCGTCCGGCCAAAGCGGGCGATGATGCCCTTGAGGAGGAGTTCGCCGAAGAGCGGCAGCTTCACGACCGCTGTGTCGGCCAGTTGCGCGCCCCGGGGCGTCCGCGTGAACGCCTTCAGGCCGATCCACAGCGCCACGCCAATCGCGATGGCGACTGGGTAGTGATTCTTTACTGCATCGCTCACCGTCAGCACGAGCTGGGTGAGCGGCGGTAGCGGCGCGCCCTTGAGCAGGTCGGCGAAGATCTGCTTGAACTTCGGCACCACGAACACAAGCAGGCCGGCGAGGATGGTCACCGCCACCGCCAGCACGATGATGGGGTAGACCATGGCCGAGGTGATCTTGCCCTTCAACTGCAGGCTCTTTTCCTCAAAGCGCGCGAGCCGGTCGAGCACCACGTCGAGCACGCCGCCCGCCTCGCCCGCCCGGATCATGTTGAGGTAAAGCCGGTCGAACACCCGCGGGTGCTGCGCCATCGACTCCGACAGCGTGCCGCCCGATCTGATGGCCCCGGCCAGCGCCTCCAGGACGCGGCGGAAGGCCTGGTTGCGCTCCTGCCGGGCCAGCACCTCGAGTCCGCGCAGCAGGGGCATGCCCGCGCGCAGCAACGTGGACAATTGGCGGGTGAAGACGGCGAGTTCCTTGGGTTTGACGATGCGCGTGAAAGGCAGTCGCAGCTCCAGCTTCAGCCCGGTGCCGGCCGCCTTGGCGGGAGCCTTCGTTTCCACCGCAGCCGTCCTGGCCGCTTTCCTTGGTTTTGCGCTCGTGGCCGTGACTTGCCCCACCTCGGTGGGAAACAGGCCCTGGCCGTGCAGGATCGCGGCGACTTGCCTGACATCCGGTGCCTCAAGCAGGCCGGTCTTTTCCGCGCCGCGCGCATCGAGGGCAGTGTAAGCGAAGTGTGGCATCAGGAGGAAAGAAACGAGAATCGAGGAGCGGGCAGTTAGGGGGCGGAGTGCTGAATGCTGAGAGCCGACTGGCTGATCAGGTGTATTTGATCACTTCCTCGACGGTGGTGTCGCCGACAAGGATCGCGGCAATGCCGGCGGCGCGGAGGGAGGTCATCCCCTCGCCCAGCGCTTTTTGCCGGAGCTGGACCAGCGAAACGCCCGCCACGACCATTTCGCGCAGCGGGTCCGTGAGGCGCAGAAATTCAAAGATGCCGAGCCGGCCCTTGTAGCCGGTGTGATGGCACGCCGGGCAACCGGCCCCGGAGTGGAACGGCTGGCCCTTCACCACGCCCGGGTCGACGCCGAGCTGCCGCACCAGCGCCTCAGCCGGCTCGAACGGGGCCTTGCACGACGGGCAGATGCGGCGCACGAGCCGTTGGGCGAGCACGGCCTCAAGGGTCGAGGCCAGCAGGAAGGGCGCGATGCCCATGTCCACCAGGCGCGTGACCGCCGAGGGCGCGTCGTTGGTGTGCAGCGTGCTGAGCACGAGGTGGCCGGTGAGCGAGGCCTGGATGGCGATCTGCGCGGTCTCGAGGTCGCGGATTTCGCCGACCATCACGATGTCGGGATCCTGCCGGAGGAAGGTGCGGAGGGCGCGGGCAAACGTGAGCCCCGCCGACTGGTTGACGGGCACCTGCATGACGCCGTCGATCTCGTATTCCACCGGGTCCTCGACGGTGAGCAGCTTGGCGTCGATGGTGTTGAGCGTCTTCAGGCAGCTGTAGAGCGTGGTGGTCTTGCCCGAGCCGGTGGGGCCGGTGACGAGGAAGATGCCGTTGGGCCGGCGGATGATTTCCTCCACGCCGGCCTGGATGGCGGCGGGCAGACCGATCTGGCCGAGTTCGAGCTGAACGGACGACTGGTCGAGCACGCGCAGCACAACGCTCTCGCCGAACTGGGTCGGCAGCGTGGAGACGCGCAGATCCACGGTGCGGCCGCCGAGGTTGAGCTTGATGCGCCCATCCTGTGGCAGGCGGCGCTCCGCGATGTTGAGGTTCGCGAGGACCTTGAGGCGGGAGATGATGGGCAGCGCGAGATGCTTGGGCGGCGGCGACATCTCGTAGAGCGCGCCGTCGATGCGGCAGCGGATCTTGAATTCGTGCTCGAAGGGCTCGAAGTGAATGTCGGATGCCTTGTCCCGGATGGCCTGGGCGAGCACGAGGTTGACGAAGCGGATGATGGGCGTCTGCCCGGCCAGCTGCTCGATGTCCGCCTCGCTGAGCATGGTGTCGTCATCGCCGTCGGCGGCCGTCGATTGCAATTCGCCGAGTGCGTCGTTGAGCGAGATTTCCTCCTCGCCGTAATGCTGGCGGATGAGCAACCGTACGCGCTCGGGGTCGGCGACGGAGAGACGAACGTCGCGCTCGAGGGCAAATGTCAGGTCGTTGACCAGGTTGGGATTGAACGGGTCCACCGCGGCCACGGAGATGGAAAAACCGTCGGACGCATAGGGCGCGACGCCGTAGGTGCGGGCCATGCCGCCCTCGACGAGGGCCAGTGCGTCGCCCGGCAGCGTGGCGGGGAGTTCCTCGGTGTAGTCGCAGCCGATGTGGTCGGCGACGGCGCGGAGCAACGCGGGTTTGTCGAGCAAACCGAGGTCGAGCAGCATCGTGGCGAGAGGCTTGCCCGTGGCCCGGTGCTCGTCAAAGGCGCCCTGCAGCGAAGCGGGCTCGACCAGCCGGCGCTCGGCGAGAAGTTCGTAAATGGCCTGGTCGTGTCCCTCGAACATAGAGGAAGTCCGGCCGGGCCCACGGCCGGAAGGTGGGAAAGCCTTTTAGAGGTCGCGGAGCTTGAAGCCCATGCCGGTGAGCTTCTCGCGCATGGCGACGGGCTCCTGCGATTTTTCGAGGGCCTCGTCGGGCTCGATCAATTCCTTGTTCACCAGACTCATCAAGTGGGTGTCGAGAGTGATCATGCCAAGGTTGGCGCCGGTCTGGATGTCCGACGGAATGCGGAAGGTCTTGTTGTCGCGGATGAGCGAGGCGATGGACGAGGTGTTGACCATGATCTCGTAGGCCGCGATGCGCCCGCCGGTCTTCTTCTTGCAGAGCGCCTGGGAGATGACGGCGATGATGGAGGTGGAGAGCTGGGTGCGGATCATCTCCTTCATGTTGGCGGGGAAGGCGTCGACGATGCGGTCGACGGTCTTGGCGGCGCTGTTGGTGTGGAGCGTGCCGAACACCAAGTGGCCGGTCTCTGCGGCGCTGATGGCGGCCTCGATGGTCTCCAGGTCGCGCAACTCACCGACGAGGATGACGTCGGGATCCTGGCGGAGGGCGCGCTTGATGGCCTCGGAGAAGCTCGGCACGTCGGACCCGACCTCGCGCTGCGTGACGACGCATTTCTTGTGCGGATGGTAATACTCGATGGGGTCCTCGATGGTGATGATGTGGCCGTCGCGGTTCTCGTTGATGTAATTCATCATCGAGGCGAGCGTGGTGGACTTGCCGGAGCCGGTGGGGCCGGTGACGAGGAAGAGGCCGCGCGGGCGGAAGAGCAGCTCCTTGATCTTGTCGGGCATGCCGATGGTGCGGAGATCGAACATCTGGTTGGGGATCTGCCGCAGCACGAGGCCGTAGTTGCCCTTGGACTTGAGGACGCTGACGCGGAAGCG
>DATFUQ010000173.1:0-12790 GCA_035260745.1 Lacunisphaera sp.
TGGATTCATACGGCTCGAAGGCGGTGGTGCCGTCCTTGGCTTTCTTGAGTTTCTCGATCTTCAGCTCGGCCTCCTTGAGGCGGCCTTCGCATACCTTGAGCAATTTGCTGCCCTCCTCGTATTTGGCCAGCAGCTCGGCCAGCGGCACTTCGCCCGATTCCATCGAGTCAACGATGGCCTCGAGCTTGGTGAGGGCCCCTTCAAAACTGAGCTTCGCGGTCTTGTCTGAATCCACGCCGCCACCATGCGCCGGTGGTTTGCGATTTCAATCCTGTTTCACGCCTGTCTGCGGGCCAGCGCTTTAGGATTGGCGTGGCTGCAAATACCTCTGGACTGGCCGCATGCATTGGCTGCCCTTCACGGTCGTCGGATTGATCTTCATGCGCCTCGCCGCCCAACTGTCGCTCGAGGCCCTGAACCGCACGGAGGCGCGCCGCCACGCTACGCAGCGTCCGGCCGCGCTGGCCGGCGTGATGGACGATGCGACCTATGCGAAATCGATCGATTACACCCTCGCGAAAAGCCGCTTTGCCGCGGTCGAAGGTGCCTGGGAGGTGGCGGTGTTGATCGCGTTCCTGTTCAGCGGGGCGCTGCCGTTTTTTTGGAAAATGTTCAACGACCTCGCACCCGGCGCGGGGTGGAGCGGCGCGCTTTTCCTGGTGGGCACCATGATCATAATGGGCCTGCCCAATCTGCCGCTGGAGTGGTGGGCGCAGTTCCGGCTGGAGGGGAAATTCGGCTTCAACAAGAGCACGCTCGGGCTGTGGGTGATGGACCACATCAAGTCCACGCTGCTCGGCCTCGCCATCGGCTTTCCCATCGCGTGGGGCCTGCTGGCGCTGGTGGGCTGGGTGGGGACATATTGGTGGGTCTGGGGCTTCGTGCTGCTGTTCGGTTTTCAGCTCCTGATGCTCGTGCTCTATCCGAAGCTCATCCTGCCGCTGTTCAACAAGCTGGAGCCGCTGCCCGACGGCGAGGCGCGCACCCGGCTGCTGGCGCTGTCCGAGCGCACCGGCTTCCGCGCGCAGACCATCCAGGTTATGGACGGCAGCAAGCGCTCCGGTCACTCCAACGCCTTTTTCACCGGCTTCGGTCGCTTCCGGCGCATCGTGCTCTTCGACACGCTCATGGCGCAGCTCGCGCAGGACGAACTCGAGGCTGTGCTTGCCCACGAGATCGGCCACTACAAGCGCGGGCATATCCCGAAGCGGCTGGCGACGATCGCGCTGCTGCAGTTCGGGGCGTTCGCGGCTGTCGCTTGGCTGTCGCAGGCCCCGTGGTTTAACACCGCGTTCGGCCTGCCCGCTGGCCTGCTGGCGCCGACCTTCCTGCTCTTCGGCCTGCTCGGCGGGCTCGTGACCTTCTGGTTCTCTCCGATCGGACACTGGGTGTCGCGGAAGCACGAGTATGAAGCCGACGCCTTCGCGAAGAACGCCATGGGCGGGCCCGCGCCGCTCGTCGGGGCGCTGCGCAAGCTCTCGCAGAAAAATCTGTCGAACCTCACACCGCATCCGCTCTACAGCGCGGTGTATTACTCACACCCGACGCTGGTCGAGCGCGAGCGGGCCCTGCAGGGGTAGGATTTGCCACCACGAAATACACCAGATACACGAAATTTAATTCTCCCGATCCCTCTTCCGTGTCTTCTGAGTATTCCGTGGTTAACCTGTCTTAATGTAATCTATGTCTGCCCGTCCTTTGATCCGGACTCTGCGCTCAGCTTCGGTGGTTCTCTGTATATTCGCGCTTGCTTCGCTCGCCTCGGCGGCGCTGACGGTCGCCGCCTACAACGTCGAGAATTACACTGTGGCTGACCGGCTGGTGGACGGCGTGTATCGCGAGGCCTATCCGAAGCCGGAGAAGGAGAAGGCCGCGCTCGCGCAGGTTATCGCTGGTATCGCGCCGGACATTCTGGCCGTGGAGGAGATGGGCACCCAGCCATTCCTCGATGATTTCCAGCGCGAGTTGAAGCTGAAGGGGCAGGATTTTCCTTATCTCGCGCTGCTGCAGGCGGTCGATGCCGACCGCCATGTAGCGGTGCTCTCCAAGGTGCCGTTCAAGGAAGTGCGCCGGCACGCGGCGCTGCCCATTACCTATTTCGGCCAGAAGGACGCGGTGAAGCGCGGCGTGCTCGAGGTAATCTTCGCCACGAGTGAGGGCGACTTCTCGCTCTTCGTCGTCCATCTCAAGAGCCGGCGCACCGAGCGGAAGGACGACCCGGAGTCGGCCATCCAGCGGGCGCTTGAGGCCGAGGCGGTGCGCGACCTGGTGCTGGCGCGTTATCCCAATCCCGCGAAGGGCAGGTTCATCATCTGCGGCGACTGGAACGACACGCGCAGCAGCCGGCCGGTGCGCGCGATGCAGAAACGCGGTGATACCGAGGTGGGCGAGATTCTCCGCGCCGCTGACTCGCGCGGCGAGACGTGGACGCATTTCTACCGGCGCGAGGACACCTACAGCCGCATCGACTACATGCTGGTGTCAGCGGCGTTGCTGCCGAAGGTCGCCGGCGGCCGCGCGACGATTTGGGACGGCCCCGGCGTCGGCGAAGGCAGCGACCACCGTCCGGTGTTTCTGCAGCTCAAACTCGATCCGGTGAAGTAAGCCGCGCGGCCTATTGGCCCAGCAGCTTATTAGCCTTCTTCATTTACTGCCTCGGTGCGTAAGACTGGCATTTTGCCATCGTCTCCGTCGATTGAGGATTGGATGAAAAGGGTGTTTACGTTCTTCCACTTCGTGGTGCCACTCACTTCCACCTCACAAACAAGCCATATCCAGTGACTGAATTCCACTCGCGTGCGTATCACATCTACCACTTTTATTTTAGCACCCGCTGGGATGATATCCTCGATATGGCACTCTAAATAAATAGGTCTTCCCGATGTTCTGACGATCTACAATTTTTGGCAGTATCCTATTTACAAAGCCGTCATCGGGATAATAACGCGCCAGAGACAGCTCTTTACTGTAACGTGAACTCGTGAGGTAAAGGTCTTCTTTCAGCACATACGATTTCCCAACGAAGTTACGATAGCCGGGGCGTTCCCGCATACTCACGTCGAAATCAGTGACGCACCCGCATGAAGGAGCCCCGCAAAGACCGTCAGTGTGCTTAGTTTCATCTCTTCTGGCCCAACAGATATTTAGGCTACGGATAAAACCTACAAATTTACATGGCCGCTCAAGAAAAGCGGGCAAAGAAACTCTTGCACCTCAACGCTTGAATTGCCGTCGCCGCGCTCAGCTCTGCGGCTTGAGCTGGCGGAGCAGCTTCAGGAACTCCGGGTCGTTCTTGAGCAGTTCCAGGTCGGGATCCTGCTGCATCCAGTCGAGGTCGTCGTAGCCGAGCGACACGGCCTTGCGCAGCGAGCGCAGGGCGTCGGGCCGCTTTTTGCTCAGCGCCAGGCTGCAGGCCAGGTTGTAGTGCGCCGTGGCGTTGTCCGGCTCCAGGCGCACCAGCTTGCGGTCCATCCTCAGCCCGTCGGCGATGCGGCCGACCTTGGTGTAGAGCCCGCCGAGCAGGCCGACCACGTCCACATAATCCGGGCAGCGGCGGTGGACCGCCTCAAAAAATTCGATTTCAAACTGGGGATCGGCCTTGGTGGTCCTGGACATGGCTAATTGAAAAACAAAAAATCCCTACGGGAGATAACGGAGAGAACTGAGGTATTCAGAAACCAGGACGGAGCGCTTGGCGCGGAGATGGCGTAGCAAACCACGAATCCTGATTCCTCGCTTCCTGGCTTTTGAATAATCCCATCTCCGTTGTCTCTGTTTGCTCCTGTAAAATCAGTATCCGTGTTTATCGGTGTCATCTGGGTAAATATGTCCTTGCCTGGTCATTTTTTCAAGCGGTTCGGGCAGCGGCCGTTCGAGCGGTAGGCGATGCAGTGGGCGCTGACCTGCAGCCGCTGCGAGATCGGCTTGAGGCCAAGCTTCAGCGAGACGGTGCTGCCATACCACTCCATGAACGGGGCGCTGATTTCAAAAATTTTGTCGCAGTCCAC
Source organism: Lacunisphaera sp. (assembly GCA_035260745.1). Lineage (GTDB taxonomy): Bacteria > Verrucomicrobiota > Verrucomicrobiia > Opitutales > Opitutaceae > Lacunisphaera. Next base: position 4,008 of record DATFUQ010000173.1, read on the forward strand.
GCAGACGACCTGCGCGACCTGCGTGTTGCCATTGGCGGCGGGCAGGTAGAATTTCTCGCCGGAGCCGATGTCCACCTCCCGCAGGATCTGGCTCCCGGTCATCAGCGGCAGGGTGCGGTAGACGGTCGCGCGCGACACCGAGTCGTCGATCGCCCGGGCGCGGTCGAGCAGCTGCTCCGCGGTGAAATGCTCCTTCTGGGCGAGGGCAGCGTCGAAGATGGCCAGCCGCTGGTTCGTCACGCGCAGGCCCTGCTGCGCCAGGAAGGCTTGGAATTTTTCGCGGGAGGACTCGGAGCTCACGGGCGGGAATGTCGGGCCGGGCGGCTTCGCCTGTCAAAATCAAACTGTGGACGGCAGATTGGCAACCAATGCAGTTTAGCCACCGATTACGCGGATGAATGCCCATGCTGATTTTACAGGAGAAAACAGAGAGAACAGAGGAGGGTGATTCAGAAGCCAAGAAGCCAGGAATCAGGGTTCATTCGCACTGGATCCGATACCCCGAAGCTTGCTTCGGCTTGGTTGGAATGTAGGAGCCTGCTTGCAGGCGATTCGGAACGCCCGTTGACGGACCACAGGCTGTATCGCCTGCAAGCAGGCTCCTACAAATAAGAGAATAAATGGCGGGCATAGTGGGTTGGCGTTGGTTGGATCAAATGCCCCGGGGATCTTTACGGTTTTCCGGCTTCTGAATAGCTCGGTTATCTCCGTTACCTCATGTGCAAATGGATTTGAGTCCGGTCTGCCTCCATCCGTGACCATCGGTGCAATCCGTGGCGAACCTCTCCGTCGGAAACGCGTTGCCTCGCCGCGGTGCGCGCGCTCACTTGGGGCGATGATCGTGGGTGTCCAGCCGCTGGCGGGTTTCGACAAGCTCCTGCACTACTCGGTGCCGGACGCGCTGCGCGCCGCCGTGCGGCCCGGCTCGCTGGTGCGCGTGCCCATCATGAACCGCTCGCACCTCGCCCTTGTGCTGGAGACGAACGCCGTCCCGGACGTGCCGCTCGCGAAACTCAAGCCGGTGAGCGGCGTGCTGCATGATTTCCCGGCGCTGACGGCCGACCTGATCGAACTCGCCCGCTGGATGCACAATTACTACGCCGCCCGGATGGAAAGCGTGCTCGAGGCGATGATCCCCGCGGCGGTGCGCGACGGCGCGCGGATCAAGTCCGAGAAATACCTCGCGGTGAAGCGCGTGCTGGCGCCCGACGAGCACGCCACGCTCGCGAAGAAGGCGCCGAAGCAGGCGAAGCTCTACGATTTCCTGAAGCAGCAGTTCCGGCCGCAGAAGAAGTCACTCGTGCTCGCCCGGCTCGGTGCCACCGCCGCGGTTTCCAATGCTCTCATCAAGCTCGGTCTGGTCGTCGAGGAAGCGCGCCACGTGGAGCGCGTGGCCTACGCGGACAACTGGACTGGTGGCGAGTTCGTCACCGGCCTGCCGCCCAAGCTCAACGATGAGCAGGGCGCCGTGGTGAAATCCGTGGCCGAGGGCCTGACGCGAAAAAAATTTGCCGTGCACCTGCTGCACGGTGTCACCGGCTCGGGCAAGACGGAGGTGTATCTCCGCGCGGTGGAGCAGGTGCTCGCGGCCGGCGGCAGCGCCATCTACCTCGTGCCCGAGGTCGCGCTGACGCCGCAGACCGTGGCGCGGTTGCGCGGCCGGTTCGAGTCGGCCGGACACAAGACGGTTGTCTGGCACAGCCACCTTGGCGAGGGCGAGCGGCTCGACGGCTGGACCGCGCTGGCGTCCGGGCAGGCGAGGGTGGTGGTGGGCGCGCGCTCCGCGGTCTTCGCCCCGGTGCGGGACCTGCGGCTCATCGTGGTGGATGAGGAGCACGAACCGGCCTACAAGCAGGACGAGACGCCGCGCTACCACGGGCGCGACGTGGCGGTTTACCGCGCCAAGCTGGCCGGCGCCGTCTGCCTGCTCGGCTCCGCGACGCCGTCGCTGGAGTCCTTCGCCAACGTCCGCGCCGGCAAATACCAGCTTAACGTCCTGACCAAGCGGGTGGACGACAAGAAAATGCCCGACATCCAGATCGTGGACATGCGCATCGAGGTCATGCGCTCGCGCGGGCTGGTGACGCTTTCGCGGCTGCTGGTGGACCACATGCACCAGCGTTTCGAGCGCAAGGAGCAGGCGATTTTGTTCATCAACCGCCGTGGCTACTCGTCGAGCATGCTTTGCCGGAAGTGCGGACACGTGGAGCAATGCCCGCATTGCAGCGTGGCGATGACCTACCACCGCGCCGACGAGACCTTGAAGTGCCACCTCTGCGGCCACGAGCGCGGCGCGCCGGCGGTGTGCCCGAAGTGCGCGGCGCCCGACATCCGCTGGCGCGGGCTCGGCACGCAGCGGGTCGAGGAGGCGGTGCGCCGGGTGCTGCCGCGGGCGCGGCTTGAGCGGATGGACACGGACACGATGTCGAAGAAGCACCGGTTCCGGCAGATCCTGGGCGACTTTCGCGCGGGCAAGATCGACGTGCTCATCGGCACCCAGATGATCGGCAAGGGGCTGGATTTTCCCAATGTCACGCTCGTCGGGCTGGTCGACGCCGACCTCTCGATGCACGTGCCGGATTTCCGGGCCAACGAGCGGACGTTCCAGCTGCTGGTGCAGGTGGCGGGGCGGGCCGGGCGCGGCGACCGGTCGGGCGAGGTGGTCGTGCAGACCTTCACGCCGAAGGCCGACGCCATCCAGTTTGCGAAGAAGGCCGATTTTGACGGCTTCGCCAATGCCGAGCTGGCCGTGCGCAAGAAGTTCAACTATCCGCCCTACCGGCATCTCATCCACCACCTCTTTCGCGGCCCGAACCCGGAGAAGATCAAGTTCTTCGCCGAGCACTGGGTGAAGCAAGTGGCAAAGACCCTCGGCAGCGCGGTCGAGATCCGCGGGCCCCTGCCGTCGCCCATCGAGAAGGTGAAGGACGAGTATCGCTACCAGGTCTGGTATTTCTGCGCCCGGGCCACGTCGGTCGTGCCGGAGCTGGTGAAGCTACAGACCACGGTCAAGTGGCCGGACGACGTCACCCAGGTGCTCGACGTCGACCCGATGAATTTGTGCTAGGTCCCCCCTGCGGCCTTGTGCCGCAGCCGGCGACAATCTTAGAGTCGGTCATGAGTTCCATCCAGCAATCCACCCCCAAACCCCACGTCGCCTCGATCTGGTGGCGTGATTTCCGCGCTTTTTTCCAGCGCGGCAGCGTCGTTGACCTCGCGGTCGGCGTGATGATCGGCGCGTCCTTCGGCAAGATCGTCTCGTCCTTTGTGAACGACCTGCTGATGCCGCCACTCGGCCTGCTGATGGGCGGAATGAACTTTTCCGGCCTCAAGCTGACCCTCGGCGGGTCGCCCACCGCGCCCGTCACGCTCAATTACGGCAGCTTCCTGCAGGCGCTGATGGATTTCACCCTGATCGCCCTGGTGCTTTTCCTCCTCGTGTCGCTGGTGAACCGGTTGCACCGGCGCGCCCCGGGCCCGGCGCCCGGCCCCACCGCCGACCAGCTGCTGCTCACCGAGATCCGCGACGAGTTGCGCCGGCAGAACAGCGCCGCCAATCCGCGCCTGTGAATCCCCTGACTGACCGGGCATGAAAATCTATTTCCTTGGCATTTGCGGCACCGCGATGGGCAACGCCGCGCTCCTGGCGCGCGCCGCCGGGCACGAGGTGCTCGGGGCCGACTCGGGCGTCTATCCGCCGATGAGCACCGTCCTTGCCGGGGCGGGCATCACCCTGCATGAGGGCTACGACCCGGTGCGGCTGGAACAGCTGGCGCCCGACCTTGTCGTCATCGGCAACGCCCTCTCGCGCGGCAACCCCGAGATCGAATGGCTGCTCGACACACGCGCCATCCCTTTCATCTCCCTGCCGGCGCTGCTCTACGACTCGGTGCTCTCCGTGCGCCGCAACATCGTGGTCGCCGGCACGCACGGCAAGACGACCACCACGGCGCTGACCGCCTTCCTCCTGCGCGAGAACGGCCGCGACCCGGGCTTCCTCATCGGCGGTGTGCCGGTCGACCCGCCCACGGGCAGCCACCTCGGCGTGCTGGAGGACCCGTTTGTCATCGAGGGCGACGAATACGACAGCGCCTTCTTCGACAAGCGCAGCAAGTTCATCCATTATGCGCCGCACATCGCCGTGCTGAACAACCTCGAGTTCGACCACGCCGACATCTTCCGCGACCTCGCCGACGTGCAGCGCACGTTCCTGCACCTGGCGCGCATCGTGCCGCGCAACGGCTGGATCGTGCTCAACGGCGATGATGACAACCTCCGCGCCCTCGGACCGTTCGCGTGGACCCGCGTGGTGTCGGTCGGCACGGGCGAAAAGAACGACCTGCGGATCACCGGCTTTCGCGAATCGGCCGCCGGGGCGTCGTTCAGGCTGCTGTGGCGCGGCAAGCCGTGGGCCGAGGTGAAATGGGCCCTGCCGGGCCTCTTCAACGCCCGCAACGCCGCGATGGCGGCGCTGGCGGCCGCGCTGGCGGTCTTCCCCGACGACCCGACCAAATTGAAGCTCGAGGCCCTCGCGCGGTTCCGCGGCGTGAAGCGCCGGCAGGAACTGCTGGTGGACACGCCGAAGCTGAAGGTCATCGAGGACTTCGGCCATCACCCGACCGCGCTGGCCGAGACCCTGCAGTCGTTCCGCGCGCGCTTTCCGGGGCACTTCATCCACGCGGCGTTCGAGCCGCGCAGCAATACTTCACGCACGAAAACGATGCAGGCCGCCTTCATGCGGGCGCTGGCGCTGGCGGACGAGGTCTATGTCGGCGCCGTGGCGCGCGCCGGCCAGCTGAAGGCGGACGAACTCTTCGACACCGAAGCGGTCATCCAGCACCTCGAGACACAGGGCATCGACGCCTACACGGCGCCGACCCACGCGGCACTGCTCGAGATTCTCCAGGAGAACACCGCCGAGGTTACGGACCGGCCGCAGCTCGTGGTCTTCTTCACCAACGGCTCGTTCGACGGGATCATCGGGAAGTTCGTCGCGGCGAACAGGGGTTAGTCAGATTAATTCAGAAGCCATGAAACCAGGAATCAGGGTTCATGGTTTTCTGGTTTCTGAATAACTCAGTTATCTCAGTTTACTGCGCCTGCTTGGCGACCTTGAACTCGGCGGGCTTCTCGCCCCTCGGCAGCGCGAGCAGATCGTAATCCTGGTAGCCGGTGATCTTCACCTCGACGAATTTGCCTACGGGCAGCTCGCGGGGCACATAGACCCGGCCGTCGATGTCCGGCGCGTCGGCTTCGCCGCGGGCGACTCCGGGTTCCTCGACGAGGACCTTGAGCGTTTTGCCGACGTAGCCCTTGCTGACCTGGGCGGCGATTTCCTTCTGCAGCGCCATGAGCTTGTGCCAGCGGGCCTCCTTCACCTTGGCGGGAATCTGGCCGGGCATCTTGGCGCCGCGCGTGCCTTCCTCCTGCGAGTAACGGAAGACGCCGAGCCGCTCGAATTTGGTCTCCTTGATGAAAGCGCAGAGCTCGGCGATGTCGGCGTCGGTTTCGCCGGGGAAGCCGACGATGAAGGTGGTGCGGATGGCGATGCCCGGGATGCCGGCGCGAATGCGCTTCAGCAGGTCGCGGATGTAGTCGCCGCTGGTCTCACGCTGCATGCGGCCGAGCATGGCGTCGCTGATGTGCTGCAGGGGGATGTCGATGTAGCGGGCGACCTTCGGGCATTCGGCGATGGTCTTGATGAGCTCGTCGCTCCAGTGGGCCGGATGCGTGTAGAGCAGGCGGATCCAGAAGTTGCCTTCGATGGCGTTGAGCTCGCGGAGCAGGGTGGTGAGGGCGGTGCCGCGCGAGGAATCCACCGGAGTGCGCGGGTTGGGCCGTTGCTCCCAAGTGTCCATGCCGAAAAAGGTCGTGTCCTGCGAGATGAGGTTGAGCTCCTTCACGCCCTCCTTGACGAGCTGGCGCGCCTCGGCGACGACGCTGGCCACGGTGCGGCTGCGGTGGCGGCCGCGGATCTGCGGGATGATGCAGAAGGTGCAGGGATGGTTGCAGCCCTCGGCGATCTTCACGTAGGCGAAATGCGACGGCGTGAGCCGGAAACGGGGCGTGTCGAAATCAGGGATGTAGGTGGACTTGCCCTCGATGAAGGAGACGGGGGCGTCCGACTTGCCGCGTTCCCGGGCGTAGATGGCCTCGATAATCGGCGCGACCTTGGTGATCTGGTCGAGGCCGATGAAGGCGTCCACCTCGTCGTGCAGCGAGCTGGAGAGGTCCTTGGAGAAGCGCTGCGACATGCAGCCGGCGACGATGAGCTTCTGTTCCTTGCGGCGCTTGGTCATGCCGCGGCTCTGGTGGACCTCGAGGATGTGGCCGATGGATTCCTCCTTGGAGGAGTCGATGAACGAGCAGGTGTTGACGATGACCACGTCGGCCTGGGCGGCGTCGGGGATGACCGCCATGCCGGCCTGGTGCAGGTGGCCGACCATGATCTCGCTATCGACGAGATTTTTCGCGCAACCGAGGGAGATGAGACTGACTTTGATCATGGCCTATAAATGCAAAGGCGCGCCGTGGCGGGCGCGCGCTTGAGGGACGGAAACGGGCCCGCGGCTTATTTCTTGGCCTTGGCGATGGCGGCCCGGAGGCGGGCGTTGCGGCGCTTGTGGTAGGCGACGCGGCGTTTCTTCTTGATGTGCTTGTTGAGTTGTTGACCCATAGATTGGAAGGTGAAGGGAGAGTTGTGCCCGAATTGGCGCGCAATAGTCAAGCGCGCGGGGTGGCCGTCAATACCGGGCCAGGGCCGGGTCAACCTGCTCCGCCCACGCGGCGATGCCGCCACCGACGTTGCTGGCCTGCGCGAAGCCGTTGGCGCGCAGGAACCGGGTCACGGCAGCGCTGCGCTGGCCGACATGGCACAGCACCAGGATGGGGCGGTCGCGGGGAAGGCCGGGCACATGCTCCGGGATCTGCCGCATCGGGATGAAGCGGCTGCCCTCGATGGCGCAGATCGCGACCTCGGACGGCTCGCGCACATCGACCAGCAGCGCGCCGTTGCGCAACATGAGCGCGGCGGTGGTGACGTCGACTTCGAGCGGTGTGTCCATGGGTGCAGGGCAGCCAATGGCCTCCTTGCCGGATGGCAATCCAGTTAGCCGTTGACCACGGCTAAAACCTGCCAAGACCTATAGGCCATATCCATGTCCCATGCCTGAACGCTTCGTAGTGATCATGGCCGGCGGCCGCGGTGAGCGGTTCTGGCCGCAAAGCCGCTCGGCAACGCCCAAGCACCTGCTGCCCATCGTCGGCGACAAGACGATGCTGGCCCAGACCGTCGAGCGGGTGGCCGGCGTCGTGCCGCGCGAGAACGTCCTGGTCATCACCACGCAGGCCCAGCTCGATGGCTGCCGGCGCGCCTGCCCCGGCCTGCCGGCGGCCAACATCATCGCCGAACCCGTGGGCCGCGACACCGCGGCCGCAACCGGCCTGGCCATGCTGCTGGTCAAGCAGCGCAGCCCGTCTGCCGCGTTCGCCATGCTGGCGGCCGACCATGTCATTCACGACACCGCCAAATACCAGAAGCAGCTTCAGGTCGCATTTGAGTCCGCCGAGTCGGCCGACGTGCTCGTGACTCTCGGCATCAAGCCCACCGAGCCGGCCACAGGTTTCGGCTACATCCAGCAAGCCGGCTTGTGGAAGAAAATTGCCGGTTGCCGCGTCATGGCCGTGAAGCGCTTTGTCGAAAAGCCGAACCTGAAGACGGCGAAGGGCTACCTCGCGTCGGGTGAATATTTTTGGAATGCCGGCATGTTTGTCTGGCGTGTGCCGGTCGTGGAGGCCGCGTTCAAGGCGCACGCCCCCGAGCTTCACGCCGGGCTGGCAAAGCTCGAGGCCGCGGCGAAGTCCGCCGGCGGCTGGACGGCCGCGCTCGCGCAGCTCTACGCCACGCTGCCGAAGATTTCCGTGGATTACGCGCTGATGGAGAAATCCCCCAACGTGGTCGTGGTGCCGGCGACGTTTGATTGGGACGATGTCGGCGCCTGGCCGGCCATCGCCAAGCACTTCAAGCCCGACGCCGCGGGCAACGTCCTGCGCGGCACCGCGATGGTCGAGGACGGGAGGGGTAACATTGTCGTCAGCGATGACGGCCACCTGACTGCCGTGGTCGGCGCGAGCGATCTCGTCGTGGTGCACACACCGGAGGCGACGCTCGTGGTCCACAAGGACAAGGCGCAGGAAATCAAGGCGCTGCTCAAGCGCCTCGCGGACGACCCGACCAGGCAGAAATACCTTTGAACTCGAACAAGGCAGTCGGGAAACCGCGAAGAACGCCAAGGAACGCGAAGAAGGAGCCTTTGATCCGATTGTTTTGTCTTTGTTATCCTTCGTGTCCCTTCGTTTCCTTCGTGGTTAATTTTTCTGGGTGTACTGACTGATGCGCTGCCTCGGCATCGATTACGGCACGAAGCGCGTCGGCCTCGCCCACGGCGACGACGTCGGGGTCGCCACGCCGCTGCCGGCGTTGGTCGACGCGGACGAAGCGGTCCGCTGGGGAAAACTGGGCGAGGTCATAGCGCTGCGCCGGATCACCGACCTGGTGCTTGGCTATCCCTACAATATGGACGGCTCGGCCGGCTTCAAGGCGAAGGAGGTCGACGCCTTCGCGGCGAAATTGAAGGCGCAGTTCAGGCTGCCGGTGCACCTGGTGGACGAGACGCTGACCAGTGCCGAGGCGGAATCGTCGATCGCCAGGAAGGACCGGCGCGGCGTGCGCGTCTCAGGCTTGGTTGATTCGCGCGCCGCCTGCCTGATCCTGCAGGACTTTC
>DATFUQ010000174.1:0-31022 GCA_035260745.1 Lacunisphaera sp.
AGGGGTCGGGATTCATGCGGGCCTTGAGGACGTCGAACGCGCCCTTGGCCAGCAGGGCCCCGCCCATGCGCAGGGGGTTGGCCTGCAATTCCTCCTTGAGCAGGGTGGTGATGAACTTGGCCAGCGATTCCCAGGTCTTGAGCAGGGTGTTGCCGACGAATCCGTCGCAGACGACCACGTCGACCGTGTTGCGGAAAACCTGAAACCCCTCGATCGGCCCGACGTAGTTGATGACCGAGGTGATCCGTTTGAGCTGCTCGTGCGTCTCGGTGATGAGCGTGTTGCCCTTGCCTTCCTCGGTGCCGATGGTGATCAGGCCGACGCGGGGCGAGGTGACGCCGAGGATGACCTTGGCGTAATTGGCGCCGAGGATCGCGTTGTGGACCAGATGCTCGGGCTTGGACTCGGGATTGGCGCCCGCGTCGATGAGGATGAAATGGCCCTCCGCGCGCGGAATGACCGCGGCCAGCGCGGGCCGGTCGACCCCCGTCATCATCCGCAGACGCAGGGTGCTGCCGGCCATGAGGGCGCCGGTGTTGCCGCAACTGATGGCGACGCCCGCCTGGCCGGATTTCACCAGCTCGATGGCGCGGAGCATGGAGGAGTCCTTTTTCCGCTTCAGGGCCTGCAGCGGTTTGTCCTCCATGGTGATCACCTCGGAGGCATGGACGATGGAAAGCTTGGCGTGCCCCTTGAGGCCGGCCGCGGCCAGCAGCGGCTCCAGCACGGCCTGGTCGCCGACGAGCACGATCGGGTCGATGTCCTTGTCGGTCAGCGCCAGCTTGACCGCCTCGACGACTTCCGACGGCCCGAGGTCGCCCCCCATCGCGTCCACCGCAATCCGGGCGTGTGCGGGTGTGGGACTGGCCGTTTCGGGGTGGATGGCGGGAAAACTGACCGGACTGGACGCTCGTGCGTTAAACTTCGACGTTCAGCACCTGGCGCCCGCGGTAGATGCCGGTCTTGGGATTCACACGGTGGGGGCGGAACGAGCCGCCATCGGTGTCCTTGGCGAATTCAGGAGCCTGAAAGGCGTTGGCGGCACGGCGATTGGCGCTGCGGCGCTTGGATTGTTTGCGTTTCGGATTGGCCATAAAAAGAGGTGAGTGGAGCGTCCAGTGGACGGAAACCGGAGCTGTTTTGCGATATAAAGAGGAGGGTGGTAAAGTTCGCCTTCGGGGCCGTCAAGAGTTATAGTCACCCCGGCCGGAGCGGCTTACAACAGGTAAAACACCGCGAGCACAAGTGCCAGCGCCAACCGGTAATAGGCGAACCCGGCCAGCCCGTGCCGCGAGATGAAATGGACCAGGAATTTGACCGCGATCAGGGCCGAAACCGCGGCCACCAAACCGCCCAGCAGCACGTTGCTCCAGCCGAACACCTCGATCATGGCCGGGCCCGATTTCGCTCCCTTGTAAACCGCCGCGCCGAAGAGGGTCGGCAACCCGACGAGGAAGCTGAACTCCGCGGCCTTGCCCGGATTCAACCCCGCGAGATAGCCGGCCACGATCGTCATCATCGAGCGGCTCGTGCCCGGCCACAGCGCCACACATTGCGCGAAACCGATGCCGAGCGCCTTGGGCGGGGTCAGGTCCGACGGGTCGCCCTTGGAAAATCCGATGCCGCTGTTCTGCCGACGCCACCGTTCCGCCCACAGCATCAGCAGCGCGCCGGCCACGAGGGCCCCGATCACGGCCCAGACCGAGAAAAGATATTGGTCGATCAGGTCGTGCAGCAACAGGCCGATGATCGCGACGGGAAAAAAGGCCAGGAGGACATTCCGCAGCAGCCGGAAACCCGAACTGCTGCGTCCGAGCAATCCCACCAGCATCGCGAGCACCTGGCGCCAGTAGAGCATCACGATGGCGGCGACCGCGCCGACCTGGATGACAACCGTGTAGGTGTCCGCCGCGAGCTTCACGGTGAGTGGCACGCCGGCGGGATTCTCCTTCGTCGGCGGCTTGTGCCAAAGGAGCTGGCCCGTCTTGTCCGTGAGCTGCTTGTCCGACTCGAGTCCGAGCAGCTGGTTCACAATGATGAGATGCCCGGTGGACGAGATCGGCAGGAACTCGGTCACGCCCTCGACCAGGCCGAGAACGACGGCGTCACGCGCACTCAACTCGGCGACCGGGACGGGCCGTTCGGCCGCGCCGGTGCTCAGGGTGAGGGCGGCGGCCAGCAGCAGGCCGGGGCAAAGATTGCGGGGCGAAAACTGCACGCTGTTTAGCTCCCAGAAACACTCCGGGCTGTCGAGTTTTATGGTGGGCCGGTGCCAGGTTGGTTTTATGCTTTGCGCCACCTGCGGGAAAAGCTTCTGCTCGACGCCGCCATGGCCGCGCTGAACGACCTCATCACCAACCTGACCGCCAAGAAAGAGCTCACCGCTCCCGAAGTGAAGGCGGCCGCCAAGGCGCTGGGTTCGGCCTCGGTCAAGGATGACGCCAAGGCCGGGTTCCTGACCGCGCTCGCCGCCAAGGGCGAGACTTCCGCCGAGCTCGCCGGCTTCGCCACCGCCTTCCGGGCGCTGGCCGTGAATCCCGGCGCCGAGGAGTGGGCGCCGCGCGCGATCGACATCGTCGGCACGGGTGGCGATCATGCCGGGGGGTTCAATATTTCCAGCCTCGTCGTGCTCATCCTCGCCAGTTCGGGCGTGAAGGTAATGAAGCACGGCAACCGCGGCATCACTTCCCAGTGCGGCAGCGCCGACCTGTTCGCCGCGCTCGGGGTCGATCTCGACGCCCCGCCGGAAAAATCCCGCCGGGCGCTCGACCAGCTCGGTTACGCTTTCTACTTCGCCCCGAATTACCACCCGGCCTTCAAGCACATCGCGCCGGTCCGCAAGGCGCTCGCCGCCCGGGGCCAGCGCACCGTCTTCAACATCCTTGGGCCGCTCATCAATCCCGGCCGCCCGGCGAACATTCTCCTCGGCGTCTACTCGCTCCCGCTCGTGGCCCGGATGGCGCGCGCCTTGGAGAAACTCGGCCAGGCCTCGGGCTTGGTCGGGCATGGCGTCATCGGACCCAAGCAGGGCATCGACGAGATTACGACGGCCACGGTCAACCATGTGCAAGGAGTCGGACGGTTGCGCGAGCTGCGGGCGGTGTGGCGCGCCGCGGATCTGGGCCTGCATTCCGCTCCGTTCGACGTGCTGAAGGGCGGCGATGTCGCGACCAATGTCGCCATCGTCGAGGCCATCCTCGCCGGCCGCGGTCCGGCGGGCTTGGTGGACACCATCGTGCTTAACGCCGCGGTCGCGCTGCATGTCCTCGGTCGCGTTGACAACCTCCGCGCCGGGCTGGCTCCCGCCCGCGAGCTGCTGCTCGGTGGCGCGGTGCAGGCCAAGATCGCCGCGACGAAGGAATTTTACCGCTCATGAAGCGCCAATACTTCGGCACCGACGGCGTGCGCGGCCCCTACGGCAGCGCGACGATGAACGAGGACCTGGCGTGGAGGCTGGGCGCCGCTGCGGCCCGCTGGCTGAAGACGGCCAAGGGGGTGAAAGCCGCCAAGATCCTGATCGGCCGCGACACGCGCGCCTCGGGCGCCTCGCTTGCCCAGGCGATGGCCGACGGTCTGGCGCATGAGGGCTGCGCGGTTCTCTCGCTGGAGGTGCTCCCGACTCCGGCGGTGGCACGGGCGGTGCGGATGCAAGGCGCGACCCTGGGCGTCGTCATCACCGCCTCGCACAACCCGGCGGCGGACAATGGCATCAAGTTTTTCGGGGCGACGGGCATGAAGCTGACCGACGCCGACGAGGCGCAGATCGAGCAGCTCATGCCCGCGACGCGAACGGACAAGGCCAAAGCCTCGCTGCCTAAAATCGACGGAGCGTCCAATTATCTCGAGGTGACGGAAAGCCTGCTGGCTGCGCCGCTCGATGGCTGGAAGATCGTGCTCGATACCGCCAACGGCGCGACGATCCACACCAGCGGTCCCGCCCTGCGCGATCACGGCGCCGATGTGCGGTGCATCGGTGACGAGCCCGACGGTAAAAACATCAACGCCGGGGTGGGGAGCGAGCACCCGGAGAGAATGTGCGAGGCCGTGCGGCGGCAGGGCGCGCGGCTCGGCATTGCGCACGACGGCGATGGTGACCGCTGCATTTTGTGCGACGAGAAAGGTGACGTGCTCGATGGCGATGAACTCCTGGTGATACTCGCCTTGCACGCGCTCAAGCAGGGCAAACTGGCAAAGAAGACGCTCGTTGTGACCGTGCAGAGCAATCTCGGCGTTGATGCCGCGGTGGTCGTCGCCGGCGGACGCGTCGTCCGCACGCCGGTCGGGGACCGCTATGTCAGCGAGAAAATGCTGGCCGACGGTGCGAATCTCGGCGGGGAGTCGTCGGGCCACATCATCTGCGCGGATGTGTCGCCGACGGGCGACGGGCTCGTTGCGGCGCTCAAGGTGCTCGAGGTCATGCAAGCCACCGGCAAGCCGTTGTCCGAGCTGCGCCGGCTCTTGAAGAAATTCCCGCAACTCTCCACGGCCCTGACGGTGAAGGAGAAAAAGCCGCTGGAATCGCTGACGGCATTGCCCGCGGCCATCCAGGCGGTGGAGACTGAGCTTGGCGCGAATGGGAGGGTGCTCGTGCGCTATTCCGGCACGGAACCGAAACTGCGACTGCTGGTTGAGGGACCGACCGACGCCATCGTGAAGGCCGCGCTGGATAAGCTCATCGCCGCCGCCCGGTCCGACCTGGAAATCCTTTGATCAGCCATGTTCACCACCACGACACAACGGCACCACGAAATGCCTTTTTTCCATTCTGCTTGGTGTCGTGGTGCCGTCGTGGTTCATTTCCCCTGCATCCAATCATGTCCGAAGTCCTGGTCAATTCACTGAGCATTGCTCTGCAGAAGCAGGTGGAGAGTGCGCGGGCGGCCTTCGATCGCGGCAAGCCGGAGCAGGCGGCCGAGTTGTGTGCGAAGATTCTGGAGGAGCAGCCCGCCTGCCTGAGCGTGCGCAAACTCGAACGCGCCGCGCTGCTCAAGCTCGCGTCCGCGCGCCAAAGCGGACTTTCCAAGTTTGTGATGGCGGTGTCCCACGCGCCCTTCCTGCTCGGCGGAAGCATCCGCCTGAAAACCGAGCCGCAGGTTACCTTCGCCAGCGCGGCGAAACTTTTGCAGCGCGATCCCAAGGACATCTCGGCCCTGAATCTTATGGGGCAGGCGGCGATGGCGCTTGGCTGGCAGGAAACGGCCGTGTTCGCCTTCGAGGCGGCGTCCGACCTCAATCATGAGCGCGTCGATATCTGGATTTCCCTCAGCGGAGCATATCTGGCCAGCGGCCGGGCGAAGGATGCCGCCCACGCCGCGGAGGAAGCCCTGCGGCTCCATCCCGCCAATGCCGATGCGCTGACCTTGCAACGCAGTGCGGCGGTGGCCGTCACGATGGCCAAGGGGAAGCGGGAACAGCGCGGCGACTACCGCAGCAAACTGGCCGACGGGCAATAAGCCGCGCAGCTAGAGCAGTCCGCCAAGCTTGCCCCGAAGGCCCCGCCCCATTCTGAATGAGGGATGGGCGGCCGCCTAGGCGGGTTTTTTGGAAGGGTCGCACAAAGCCGCTCCTCTAAGGGCAAAGTTGGCGCCGTCGAATGCGGATCGTAAGTGTCGGCGCCAAGTTCTTGCTAAAAGGTGTAGCCGACCGAGCCGAAGATGCCGCGCCGCATGCCGAATTGCGCGGCGGTGACCCCGACGCCGGAGCCATTGCGCAATTCATAGGACTTGTCCGTGAGGTTCACAATATCGAGCCGCACTTTCCAATATTCGTTTTTGCCCACCTTGAAACTCCGTTCCACGCCGGCGCTGATCGAGTAATAGGAGGGAACCGTGCCGCCGTTGGGAATGTTCGAGCCGTCGGGCGCTGTAATGGATGTTCTCAATCCGCTGCCGTAGGTCGCATCCACGTAAACCAGGGTGCCGTCACGATGCTCGCCCCAACGATAGGAGGCGCCGAAGGAACCGCTCAGGGTCTGGTCGTGATCGAGATGGATCCAATGGCTCTGCACATAGGCCAGATCGCCTGGATCGAACAGGAACTGCGACGAAATCCAGTCTTTGCCCTTTGCCACCGAGTGGGCGAGGTTCAGGTAGGTTGAGAAGCCGCCGTTGGTGTAGGAGCCCGTCAGTTCCAGCCCATAAACCACTCCCTTCGCGTAATTGAATGCGGAGAGGATCAGGGTCTGTCCGAACAGGCCGTCGTCGAGTTGATCCTTGGCCCGCTTATAATAGCCGTCGAGCCCCACCTGAAACCCCGACCCAAGCTTCTGGCTGATACCGGCGTCGAAATAGTCCGCCCGCTCGGCCTTGACCGGGTCAGCTTGGTCGGAAGCCGCTGCGTTCGACGTGTTGTCGAATGCGAGCACCGTGCTGCTGGGTACGTATTCCACCGGTGGTGGCGTGAAATAGCGCGCATAACCGGCATGCAGGGTCGTCGAGTCCGATGCCTTGTAGATGAGATCGAGGCGCGGGCTGAGCTGGTTTTCGTGGTCAAACGACGAATTGAAAACATCGAAGCGCGCTCCGCCGTTGAGCGTCAGTCCGGGGGCGAGCGTCCATTCATCCTGCAGATACAGGCCGGCAAACAGGGCGTGGAGTCTCTGGTTTTGCGTGATCGGGAAGGCCGGGCCGGTGGCGTCACCGTTGCCGTCCACCGGGAAGATGGTCGTAGTCGCATTGTTGGTGACGGATTCATGCAGCAGCATGGCTCCCGCGCGAACAGTGTGCCGGTCATTCAGCGCGTAGCTGGCGTCGAGCTGCAGGCCGGCGGACTGGAGCTTGCGCGCCACGTCGCTGGCCACCCCGTTGAAATAAAGATCACCGGCCGAATCCGGCGTGAAGTGCGCCTGGCTGTCGCGACTCAGGGCGGAAACTTGATAGTTCAGGTTGCCGACCGATTTCTGATAAGTGGCGATGCCGAAGTAATTCTGTTCATGCTGATTTTCGTCCAGGCGGGCGGAATCGAAGACTCCTGGCACCCACAGCGTGCCATTCGGGGACGTGCCGGCCGTCAGTCCCGGGGTGTTGGGAACCTGGAACTTGCTGTCGGAAGCGCTGATCATGACCGTGAGGCGGCTTTGATCGTCGAGAAGGTAGGAGAAATAGGAGAACAGTTTGCCCTGCTTCGTCGTGTCGTGGACCGCGCTGGCGCTCGGGGTCGGATTTTCGATGCCGAGATCGTTGCGGTCGTAACTGCCGTCGACGAAGTAGCTCAGCTTCCCCGTCGAGCCGCTGGACGCGAAGCTCGGGCGGACGGTGCCGAAACTACCGCCGTAAAGGGAAACACTGCCGCTCTGGCCGATCGTGCCGCTGTTCGTGTGGATGTCCACGACGCCCGCCGTGCGGAAGCCGTATTGCGCCGGCAGCGAGCCGGTGATGAACTGCAGGCTGTTCACGAAGCGCGGATCGAGTTCCAGGCCGAATCCGGAGATGCCCTCCGGGAGCAACACGTCGTTGACGCGATACTGCAGGTTGGCGTGCTCACCCCGGACGTGGAGATCGCCGTTGCCCGCCGAGTCCTGGGCCACGCCCGGCACGCGCAACAGCACCTGGCTGAAAGGCGCATCCGCGCCCTGGGGCATGACCTGGATTTGCTGCATATCGATGTGAAATGACGAGGCGCCCAGCTCGGGCACGATGCTCTCCCGGGCCTGGTCGAGTTTGCCGTTCACGATGAACGGATCGAGGATGAGCTTTTCAGCGGACGGAGTTTCACCGGGATTGGGAGCCGGGTCGGTGGCTCGGGCCCGCAGGCCGGCGCCGCTGAGGAGGGAAAGAACAAGAATCGAACGAAAGGATGGGTTCATGGCGGAGTAATACATAATACGCATTGCAGGAGGCCGCACAGCGGCCGGGGGAGTCACACACGCAACAAAAGTGTCCGGGCGCACACGCCCGGACACGACGGAGGTTGACTCAACCGAGCGGGGGACCGCAGCCCGGCGGAAGCCGGAGTTGCACCTCGGCCACCGGCGAAGCCGGTTGGAGAAGGCATGAGCCCGCCGCGAAAAGCTCCGGTGCACTGACGCTGGCCATGGCACCAGTGCCTTCTTCCACGCCATGACTGAACAGCGTGACCGCGCACGTATGGTCCTGGTGATTGGCATCACTATGCAGCGCCGCGTGCAGCTGTGGGCTGACCGCGAGCAAACCAAGCACCCACACGGCTAGCGCACAAAATAGCGCCGTCCAGCGGGACGCTGGCGCAGGCACGGCTCGCATACTGATGGCGGTGGCCCTCATGAAGTTAAACCGGAAGATTATCACGAGACGTAAAAGGTCAAGTTTGGGTTACCACCTGTGACAGACCCACCTTGACCATTGCTGTGCTTTGAGGATGGTGGGACATTGCATGGGCCGCATGACCTCTCCTCCTCGGTTTGATTTTCCTCGCCAGACGCTGGCGATGGGCTGCGCCGTCCTGATCTTCGCCCTGGGTCTTTTTACCGCCAGTCCGGCGCTCCACAATCAGCTGCATCCGGGCCCCCATTCCTCTTTGGATGATGGTTGCGCCGTTGCGCTATTCGCGAACGGAGTTTCGGTGTCAGTGGGCGTGATCGCGCTGCCGCCGGTGATGGGGGAGTGGCGCGACCTGCCTGGCGTCGCATCACGGGAAGTTTTTCTGGATTCGCCGCGCTACCTGCTGCAGCCGGAGCGCGGTCCCCCCGTGGGTTGAGTTGGCGTGCGCCTGTCGTGCCGGATTCCGGACGACGGGCCTCATACGGTGCGACCCGGGTGCATTCCACCTCGGTCGTGTGCCTCGAGCCATAGGTGTCTTGTGCCCAGCCCAGCAATAATTGTGTCCCGGAATATCCATGAAACTTACCACTCTCATCGCGTGTGCCTCCGCCCTTCTCCTCGCCGTCCCGGCGCGGGCGGCGGAGGACGACGTCCAGCAATTGAAACGGCAACTGCAGCAGATGCAGGACGATTTTGAGAAGACCCGCCGCCAGCAACAGCAGCAAATCGACGCCCTCACCAGGAAACTGGATGAGTTGACCGGTCAATCGCCCGCCACCGCGGCGGCCAAGGCGAACCCGGCGAAGACGCTCGAGCAGGAACTGGCCGCGCAAATGTCGGCTGGTGCGCCGCCCGCCCGGACCGCTGAAACAGCGGCTCCGCCGGTCGCGGCCCTGGCCCAGGCGCGGGCGGGCTCCGCCTACATGAACATCAGTTACGGCGCGCTGATTGACGCCGGCTGGTCCAGCGCCGCGGATCCGACCGCCCAATTGCAACTCGGCGACCACGATCCCATCAAGCGCGGCTTTGCGCTGCGCAACGCGGAGATCGCCGTCGACGGCGCGATCGATCCCTATTTCAAGGGCTTTGGCAACATCGTCCTGAAACTGAACAAGAACAACGAGACGCAGATCGAGCTCGAGGAAACCTACCTGCAGTCGACCTCGCTCCCGGCCGACCTGCAGCTCAAGGCGGGCCAGTATTTCGCCAGCTTCGGCCGGCAGAACCCGCAGCATCCGCACACCTGGTCCTTCGTGGACCAGCCGCTCATCCTCAACCGGGCGTTCGGACCGGAGGGCTTGCGCGGCATCGGGGCGCAACTCTCGTGGCTCGCCCCGACGCCGTTCTACACGGAATTATTTCTCAGCGTCTTTGACGGGCAGGGGGGCACGGCTTTCAGCTTTCGCAATCCGGGCGACCCCGACCCCGCCGGCACCAGCCGCTTCGCCGGCCGGGCCACTGTCGATCGCCCCCTGCGCGGGGCGCAGGATCTGCTCTTCGTGCCGCGCGTCGCCACCTCGTTCGAGCTCAGCGACACGCAGACCTTGCTGGCTGGCGTCTCGGCGGCGTTCGGTCCGAACGACACCGGTCCGCACAGCCGCACCGAGGTCTATGGCATCGATCTCTACTGGAAGTGGAAACCAGCCAATGCCAGCCAGGGCTTCCCTTACCTCGCCTGGCAGACCGAGGGACTGTATCGGCGTTTCGACGCTGCGGCCGATTCGCTGGCTCTGCTTCCGGCGGAAACCCTGCGTGACTATGGTTTCTACACGCAGCTGGTCTACGGCTTCGTCCCGCGATGGAATGCCGGCCTGCGGTATGACTGCGTCACGGGCAACGCCGGCGCCAATGACGCCAGCGACCCGTTTCGGGGCGAACGTTACCGCATCGCCCCGGAGCTGACCTTCCTGCCCAGCGAATTCTCCAAGGTTCGGCTGCAATACAACTTCGACCATGGCGCGTCCTTCGGCACCGCCAACTCCATCTGGATGCAGCTGGAGTTCGGTCTCGGCGCCCATGGCGCCCACAAATACTGACCCGGCCGTCCCCGCTCATACCAACTTCCTCATGAAAACTTCTTCCCGACTCCTCCTGCTCCCTCTTCTCGGCCTGCTGGCCGTGCCCGGCGTGGCGAAACTCAAGGTGGTCGCCACCACGCCCGACCTCGGAGCCATCGCCCGCGCCGTCGGCGGCGAACAGATTGATCTCACCACGCTGGCCAAGCCCACCGAGGATCCGCACTTCGTGGACGCCAAGCCGAGTTTCCTCGTGAAACTCAACCATGCCGACGTCCTCATCGAGGGCGGTGCGGAACTCGAGGCCGGCTGGCTGACTCCGCTCCTCGAGGGGGCGCGCAATCCCAAGCTCGAGGCCGGCAAGCCCGGTCGCGTCTCCGCCGCCGAGGGCATCGCCTTGCTCGAGATCCCGTCCATCCTGGACCGTTCGCAGGGCGACATCCATGCCTCGGGCAATCCGCATTACCTGACCGACCCCTTGAATGGCCGGATCGTCGCGACCCACATCGCCCGGGCGCTGGCCGCGCTCGACGAAAAATCTACCGCCGTCTACCAGGCGAATTTGGAAAAGTTCACCGGGCAGCTCGACGCGAAGCTGGTCGAATGGCAGAAACTTCTCGCGCCCTATGCCGGCCGGCCGGTGGTGACCTACCATAACTACTGGATTTATTTCAGCCGCCGCTTCGGTTTGCCGATGGATTTGTATCTCGAGCCGAAGCCGGGCATCCCGCCGACGCCCGCGCATCTCGCCGCAGTCATCACCAGGATGAAGGCGGGCAACCTGAAGCTCATCGCCGTCCAACCCTATCAAAACCGCAAGACCGCCGAGACGGTCGCCAGCCATACGGGCGCGGTCGTGCTCGATTTTCCTTCGTTTCCCGGCGGCCCGGGCACCGAGGGCTATCTCGAATGGATGGATTTCCTCGTGCAATCGACCGCCCGGGGATTCTCCGCCCAGCCCTGACCTGGTATTTCACGCTCCCCCATGGCAATCCGACACACCCTCAGATCTATGCAATGTCATCGCGAGGCCCGCAGGTGGGGGCCGTGGCGATCCAGCTGGATTGCTTCGTCGGCCCACTCTGTGGGCCTCCTCGCAATGACAATTCGCAAGCTAACTCCAGTATTAGCCGCGCAGCCCTGACCACCACCGCCCCCCCTTCCTCCCATGCTCGAAACCTTTGAAATCATGAAGTGGCCGCTGCTCGCGTGCCTGCTTCTGCCCGGACTGCTCGTCTACCTCGGGCTGCACATCGTGCAGCGCGAAATCATCTTCGTGGACCTGGCGCTGGCCCAGGTCGCCGCGCTGGGCACCTGCTTCGGCATCCTGCTGCATTACGAGGCCAGTTCGTGGGAGAGCTACGCCCTGTCGCTGGGCTTCACCTTCATCGGCGCCGGCATCTTCACGCTGACGCGCACCAAGAGCCACCGCGTGCCGCAGGAAGCCCTGATCGGCATCGTCTACGTGGTCACGGCCGCGCTGGGCATCCTGCTCCTGAGCCGCAGCCCCGAGGGCAACGAGGAGCTGCGCCGCACGCTGATCGGCGAGGTGCTGCTGGTGACGCCCTCGCAGGTGCTGCGCACCTTCGGGCTCTACGTAGTCATCGGGCTTGTCCATTGGTTTTGCCGGAAAAGATTCCTCGCCATCTCCTTCGATCCCGAGGGGGCGGTGGCCCAGGGCATGTCGATCCACTGGTGGGACTTTGCCTTCTATGCGATGTTCGGCTGGGTGGTGACGAGCTTTGTGCAGATCGGCGGCGTGCTGCTTGTCTTCTCCTTCCTTATCGTGCCGGCGGTCTGCGCCAATTTTCTCGCCGACAAGCTCGGCGCAAAGCTGCTGATCGGCTGGGCGACGGCGACCTTGGCGAGCGTGGCCGGCCTGTATGCCTCCTACGCCCTCGACCTGCCCACCGGCGCGGCGATTGTCTGCGCCCTCGGCCTCGCGCTCATCCTCGCCATCCTCACCGCGAAATTCCACGCGGACAGAAATATATAGAGCGGGACTTTCTAACAGTTTTTGGGGGTGGATGAATCAAGTGTCATTGATGAGCGAGCGTAACTTTCGTTACTATGCATTGGGCAAGCCACTTCAAGCCTACCCGGCTCACAGCACGCCGGACTCCCGGAAACTGTAATAGCCCCGGCCCTGCGGGTCGGCGGCGGCGCGGCCGACGATGACGTGGTCGAGCAGCTCGATGTCGACGGTCTTGGCGGCTTCGCGGAGCTGCCGCGTCACCTGCACGTCCGCGGCGCTCGGCGCCGGGTCGCCGCTGGGGTGATTGTGGACACAGACAACCGCGGTGGCGCCGTGCCGGATGGCTTCGCGGAAGACCTCGCGCGGATGGGCCAGGCTGCTGGTGGCGGTGCCGGAGGTGATCTCGACCTGCTTGAGCAGGCGGTTCTTCCGGTTCAGGCAGAGCACCCAGAATTTTTCCACCGCGAGCCCGGCGATCTGCGCCGAGAAGTGGGCGAGGACCAGCTCGGGACGGTTGAAGACGGCCTCGGCTTCATTGCTGTGCATCAAAACCCGCCGGGCGACTTCCATGACGGTGACAAGCTGGAGGGCCTTGACGCGGCCTATGCCGGTCAGCCGGCGGAAGTCAGTCTCGTTCCACTTGACCAGCGCAGCAAACGAGCCGGCCTCGGCGATGAGCCGCTGGGCGATGGTGATGACATTGTGCCCGCGGCTGCCGCTGCGCAGCAGCATGGCGAGCAACTCGGTGTCGCTCAGCGCGGCGGCGCCGAGTTTTTCCAGGCGTTCCTGCGGGCGGTCGCTGACCGCCAGGTCTTTCACCCGCAAGGGCGGGCAGTGCTGCTCATCGCTCATGGGCCGGGGTGCTTTCGCCCGCTGGCCCGCGAGCTGTGATTCAGAAGTGCTTCACGTAGGCGTTGCGTCGGAGCTTCTCAAGCCAGCGCTCAGTTGCCTGGCGGGAACCCTGCTGGACGAGTGCACGCTCGATGTCGGGGCGGACTTCGTCGATCGTCAGCACGCCGGCATGCTTGCGGTCCTCGGCAAAGAAGATGAAGGCGCCCTCGGGCATGATAAGGGGCTCGCTGCGCTTGCCCTTCTCGAGGGCAAAGATGACATCGCTAAATTCCTTGCGGAGGTCGGAGCGGCGCTGCCAGCCCCAGTCGCCGCCCTTGCCCTTGCGCGAGTCCTGGCTGTATTTGCGGGCGAGGTCGCCGAAATCGGCGCCGGCGGACAGCTCAACCATGACCTCCGCGACCTTGGCACGCAGGGTATCATCCGTGTCTTCCGGTGCGCGGGAAATCTGGATCAGACGCAGATGCACGCTGTCCTCCTGATAGAAGGTGTCCTTGTGCTCCTTGTAGAACGCCTCGATCTTGACCGGGCTGACGGTGCTGGCGGACTTGGACTGCTGCTGGCGCATGTATTGGTAAATCATGTCCTCCTCCTGCTCCTTGCGGTAATCCCGCTGGGAGATGCCGCGGGAGCGCAGGTAGGCGAGGAACTTGCTGCGGTCGCCGTCGAACTGGGTAATGATGGTCTCGGCGATCTGGTTATCAATGTAGCTGGCGGGCACCTTGCGCTTCTCGTCCTTGTAGAAATCCTTCACGATCAGGACGCGGTCGATGAGGTTCTGGACGACATCCTCCTGCAGGGCCTCGAGTTTTTCGTTGAATTCCTTCTCGTTGCGGCTGGTTTTCTGGATCTCGGGGATCAGCGGGCCGACTTCCCGGCGGATGTCGTCCACCGTGATGATCCGGTCCTCGGCAATGGCAGCGATGCCGTTGGAGTAGCGCAGGTTAAGATTGTCAGGGGGCGTCGCGGCCAGCTGGCCGCGAACGGCGGTCAGGGCCGTAAGAAGGCCGGCGGCGGCGAGCAATTTCAGGGATGGTGGGCGGGAACCTCGGAGACTCATTTAGCGGGAAGATTTTGCAGAAAAGTAATGATTTCCTTCAACCTTGCAAGGGGGGTGGGGGCGGTCAAGCGGGGAAAGCGGCTGCTCAATTGGATGAAATCGTCGCGCCGGCCGGAATTGCGGAGGCATTTCAGCCGGCTGCCTTCGGACTCGACCGACAAGACTCCCCTTTGTTCCGCCCGGGCGCGGATCTCCGTGACCAAAAGCAGCGCGCGCACCTCTTCGCCGAACTTCCCGAAGCGGTCGCGCAGCTCGGTCTCGAGATCCCTCACCTGCTTGGGGTTCTCGGCCATCGCCAACCGCCGGTAAAAATCGATGCGCAGCCGGGTCTCGCCGATATACGACGACGGCAGCCGCGCCTGGACCTTGGCAATCTCGCCGGCAATGCGCTCCTCCTGCTTCAGGGCCGAGAAGCTGTCCATGGCCTCCGCGCGCGGCGGCGCGCCGTCCTCGCCGATGAAGACAAAATCCAGCTTCACCGCGGCGCGGACATACGAGGCCTGTTTATCGCCCTTGAGCCGGGCCACGCTCTGCCGCAGCAACTGGCAGTAGAGTTCGAAGCCCACGCCCACGATGTGCCCGCTCTGCTCGGCGCCGAGCAGGTTGCCGGCGCCGCGCAGCTCAAGGTCGCGCATGGCGATGCGAAAGCCCGCGCCGAGCTGGTTGTGCTGGCGGATGGCGCTCAGCCGCTGCCGGGCGAGATCGAGCAGCCGCGTGTGCCGGTGCAGCAGCAGGTAGGCGTAGGCCTGGTGCTTGAACCGGCCGACGCGCCCGCGAAGTTGATACAATTGCGACAGGCCGAAGCGGTCGGCGCCCTCGATGATGAGCGTGTTGCAATTCGGAATGTCGAGGCCGCTCTCGATGATCGTCGTGCAGACGAGCACCCGGTATTTGCCCGCCACGAAATCGGTCATCATCTGCTCGAGGCCGTCCGCGCCCATCCGGCCGTGGCCGACGCCGATGCTGAGACCCGGCAGCAATTCACGCAGTCGCGCCGCCACGTGGTCGATGCTCACGACGCGGTTGTGCAGGTAGAAAACCTGACCGCCGCGCCGGATCTCGTGCTGGACCGCCTCGACGACGAGTTTTTCGTCGTAGCTCTTGACGATGGTCTGGATGGGCAGGCGGTTCGCCGGCGCGGTTTCGATGGTGCTCAGGTCGCGCGCGCCGGTGAGGGCGAGGTAGAGCGTGCGCGGAATCGGCGTGGCGCTCATGGAAAGCATGTCCACGTGCGCCCGCCAGCGCTTGAAGACCTCCTTGTGCTTCACGCCGAAGCGCTGCTCCTCGTCCACGACGACGAGCCCGAGATCCTTGAACTTCACGTCGTCCTGCACGAGCCGATGCGTGCCGATCAGGATGTCGATCTTGCCCTCGGCCAGCGCGGCGAGAATGCCTTCCTGCTCCTTGCGCGTGCGGAAACGACTGATCATTTCGACCGCCACCGGATAGCCGGCCATGCGCTCGCGGAAAGTGTTCAAGTGCTGCTGCGCCAGCACGGTGGTCGGCACCAGCACCGCGACCTGCCGGCCGCCCATGACGGCTTTGAAGGCCCCGCGGATGGCGACCTCGGTCTTGCCGTAGCCGACGTCGCCACAGAGCAACCGGTCCATCGGCCGGGTGCGCTCCATGTCCGCCTTCAGGTCCTCGATCGCTTTCGCCTGGTCGCGCGTCTCGGTGAAAGGGAACGCCGCCTCGAATTCCTTCTGCCACACGTTGTCCGCCGCAAAGGCGTGGCCGGGCTGCGCCTCGCGTTTCGCCTGGATCTCCAGCAGCTCCGCCGCGAGGTCGAGCGTGGCGCGCTCGGCGGCCTGCCGGGCCTTTTCCCAGCGGCCGGAGCCGACCCGGCCGAGCAGCGGCTTGGCCTTGGTCAGGCCGACGTAGCGGCTGATGAGGTGCGATTCCTGCAGGGGCACGTGCAGCGTCACCTTGTCGTCGAATTCCAGCGAGATGACCTCGCGGATGCCGTCGCCCGTCTCGAGCTTGGTCAGGCCGCGATACTGGGCGATGCCGTGCGACAGGTGCACCACGAAGTCGCCCTCGACCAGCTCGGAGAAATCGAGCAGCTGATCCACGGCGGACTGGGCGGCGATGGCGCGCTTGGGCGGGGAGCGGCGCACGCGGCGCCGGCCGAAAATCTCGGTTTCACTGACGACGACCAGACCCTTGCCCACTGCCACGCTGCCGCGGTGTGTGATGCGGAATCCCTCGTTCAAGGCACCGCGCAGAAAGCGGGGCTTGATTTTCCTGAGGGCAGTGTGCTCGTCGAGCAATTCCCGCACGCGCTGCTCTTCGCCAACCTTGGAAACGACAAAGTCCACGGCGTAGCCCTCGCGCTTCCAAGCGGCCACTTTTTCCAGGAACTGGCGGCGCGCATCTTCCTCCGCGGTGAGGCGCTCGTGGGCGAGCAGGTGTTCCTCGGGGTAGGAGCGATGATGCACTAGTGATTCCGTGTCCCAGGTCTCCTCGGCCGATTGCCCGTCGAAAAGCTGGCTGGTCAGGTCGAGATCGCTGACCCCGAACAACCGGGCACAGGCCTCGGGCAGCCGGGCGATCAGGCTCAGGGCGTCGTCGCCGGCGAGGGAGTGAAACAATTCCTCCAGCGACTTCGGCTCAAGCAGTGCGACCTGCGCGGCCGGGTTCAGGTAATCCAACAGTGAAGCCTGCGCGGCCGAGGCGTGCAGCTTGGGCGAGGCGGTGAGGGTGAGGCGCTCCGCCGGCTCGCCCGATCGCTGCGTGACCGGGTCAAGCGCCCGGATTTCCTCCAGCGTGTCGCCAAAGAAATCCAGCCGGTAGGGCTGGTGGGCGGTAATGGGGTAGACGTCGACGATGCCGCCGCGCACGGCGTATTGCCCGGGCGCCTCGCACACCGCCTCACTGTCGTAGTCGAAGGAACGCAGCAGCTCCAGCAGCCCCTTGAATGTGCGTTCGGGCCCACGCCGCAGTTCCACTTCGCGTGCGGCAAAGTCGGCCAGCGGCGGCACGGGCTGCAGCAGTGCAGCAGGAGTAGTGAGGATGAGCAAGGTGCCCGACTTCGCGGTGGCCTGGCGCAGCGCGCGCAGTTTGCTGAGCACGGAAAGCCGGTCGCTCGCGGCGTTGAAAGCCTCGCGCATTTCGCGGTTGTCCGTCTGGGCTTCGGGAAAGTGGATAATCTCCAGTCCGCCCGGACTGGCGGTCGCGGCGTGGAACAGGGCGATGTCCTCGGCGAGCGAGTCGGCATGTTGCGCCTCCTCGTGGACGACCAGCCAGACGGGCGCGGGATGCCGCCGGAGCAGTTCCGCGAGGGCATGGGGTTGCGCTACCGGGCAAACGCCGGTGATCTTTATACGGGAAACAGGATTTTCAGCAGGCAAAACTAGCGCAGGAACGCGCAAACAAACCCAGATTGGCTGGCAGCGCAATTCCGCGCTTCCGTTATTTGGCGCTTGCGCGATCTACAGCTTCAAGGTCACCAGGGCGGCGCGGGCGGCGGCCTCCTCGGCGACTTTCTTGGACGGACCCGTCCCGGTGCCGAGCTTGTCGGCCTTGAGGTAAACGGCCACCTCGTAGGTGCGGGCGTGACGCAGGCCGGTGGTTCCCACGACCTCGTAACGCAAGGCCGTGTTGCCATGCACCGGCTGCACCAGCTCCTGCAGACGGCCCTTGGGATTGTCCGCGCCCTCGGTCAGGGCGAGCCGGCCGGCCAGCGGGCCATACCAGGCGAGCACCAGGCGGCGGGTCGTGGCGAGATCGCTGTCGAGATAAAGGGCGCCCACCAAGGCCTCGAAGGCGTCCTCGAGAGTAGAGGCACGCGTGCGGCCGCCGGCCTCGTCCTCGCTTTTGTTGAGGCGCACGCAGGCATCGAGCCCGAGGTCGCGCGCCATCCGGGTGAGAAAAGCGCCCTTGGACAACACGGCGCGGCGGCGGCTGAGCACGCCCTCGCGTTCGGCGGTGAATTCGCGAAACAGGGTGTCGGTGAGGATGAACTGCAGCACGGAGTCACCCAGGAATTCCAGCCGCTGGTTGTGCGGGCCGGCGTCGGGATGATCCGGCAGGTAGGAGGGATGCGTCAGGGCCTCATTCAACAACGCTTGGTCACGGAAGCGGTAGCCGAGACGGGATTCGAGGGATGCAAGTTTTTCGGGCACGATTGGGAAAATCACAAAGGCCAAACGCCAAAGGCCAAACAATTCCCAAACCTGGAAACTTGGTGCTTATTTGGCATTTGGAGGCTGGAGTTTGCTGAACGGAGTTCAGCTGCTCGCGCTGTTGTAACGGCGCACACCGCGGTGGAACAAGAACACGGTCAGGCCGAACCAGAACGCGGTGATGCCCAGCAGCCAGCCGACGACCTTCAGGTCAAAGCCGTGGAGAAGGGTGCTGGCCGGGGCATTGCTCACGATGACGACCGGCAGGAACCAGACGAAGGCGACGTTGGCCAGACCCTTGAAGGCCTGGCGCGGCAGCCGGGAAAATTCATTGAGCGTAAAGTAGCTGCCCTCCAGGCCCTGCGCACTGGTGATCCAGAACGTCGGCACGATGCACAGCACGAGGATGCTGTAGTGGATGACGACCCCGCATGCCACCATCAGCGCATAGAGCGCGATGTCGGCGACACCGGGATGCAGCCCGAGCTGGCGCGCCGAGTAGATGACCACCCCGGCGGCGACAAAGGAGTTCATCAACCCGTCGGGATCGAGCTTGCGGGTGGTGGCCATGAACATGACATTGCCCGGCTGGGCGAGGAAGAAGTCGAAGTGGCCGGTGCGGATGTTGCGGCCCATCTCGAAGATGCTGCTCCAGAAAAAACCCATGAGGAAGCGCTGGATCAGCAGCGAGGTGCCGACGAGGAGCATCATCTCGTATTTGGTCCAGCCGGCGACCGTGTTGGTATGGTCGTAGATGACGGAGATCATCAGGAGGTTGACCGACATCCAGAACAGCTCGACGAGCGCCCAGATGAAAAAGTCGCCGCGGAACATCAGCGTCCGCACGATCGAGTAGCGGGCGGAGGTGAGCCAGATGCGGGCGTAGTGGGCGAGAGTCATGGTCGTTCAGCCGCCGACGGCGGTGTGCAGGCGCAGGCCGCGCCGCCAGAGGAGCTGGCCGATGGCCATGATGATCACCACCCAGCAGGCCTGGATGCCGAGGCCGTGAAGGGCGGCGGCGGGGTCGTTGAGCCGGCCCGTGAAAATTGCGACCGGGAAATACATCTGGTAATAGTAAGGCAGGTATTGCGAGAGCCGGAAGAGCCAGTCGGGCAGCAGGTCGAGCGGGAAGATCTGTCCGCCGAGCACCGACTCGATTGCCATCGAGAGAATCACGAGGCCCTGGATCTCGAGCAGCCAGAAGCTGATCATCCCGAAACAGTAGGCGATGCCAAACTGGATGAGGGCGGACATCACCAGCGCGGGCAGGCCGATGGCGAGCCGCCAGGCGTCGAACGGCAGCACGAGGTAGTCCTTCATCAGCGGGTAGGTGATCAGCACGGGCAGGAGAATGAGCAGGCCGGTGACGAGCCGCGCCGCCACGTAGATGCTGAAGCGGTAGCCGAAGTAATTGACCGGCTTGAGCAGGAACTGGTTGATGAGGCCGTTGCGGATTTCCTCGCTTATCTGGTAGTCCTCGTTGAACGCGCCGATCATGAACTGCACCACGATGAGCGCGACGAAGTAGGTGAAGGTCTGGCCGAAGCTGAAACCGCCGATGGCCGGGCTCCCCGCGTAGGCGGAGGTCCACAGGATGAACACCACGATGAGGTGGAAGAACGAGAAAAAGCCGCGCACCGCGAAGTTCACCCGGTAAACCAGGTTGCTCTGCAGGCCGACCGAGAAGGCGGCGCGGTATTTGTTCAGGGTCGCAAGCATCGGGAAGGGAGCTAAGCCGGAACCGGCGCGGGTGCAACTAGGCGGGGCCGTTTTCCTTCAGCCCGAAGCGCTCGGCGACTTCCTTGCCGAGCGCGCGGTAGGCCGTGGCGCCGACTCCGTGCGGGTCGTAGGCGAAGATCGGCTTGCCGAAGCTGGGTGCCTCGCTCAACCGGACCGTGCGTGGGATGACGGTGTCGAACAATTTGCTGGAAAGATGCTGCTTCACCTCGTCCACGACCTGCTTGGAGAGATTGGTCCGGCTGTCGAACATGGTCATGACGATGCCGCCGACGTCGAGGGTGGGGTTGATTCCGGCCTTCTTGAGCCGGTCGACGACCTTGAGAATCTGGCCGAGGCCCTCGAGTGCCATGTATTCGCACTGCAGCGCGATGAGCAGGTGATCGGCGGCGGCGAGGGAGTTCATCGACAGCATGCCGAGGGCGGGCGGGCAGTCGATGATGATGGCGCGGTAGCCGCCGGAGTTGCGGAGCGGGTCGAGCACGGAGCGCAGTCGCATCAGGTAGTTTTCCTGCTGGGCCAGCTCGATCTCGATGGCGGCCAGGTCGACCTCGGACGGGATGAGGGCGAGGTGCGGCCACTCGGTCGGCACGAGCATCTCAAAGGCGCTGCCCTCGCCGCGGAGCGGGCCGTAAAGGCTCTTGCCCTCCTGCTTCTCGATGCCGAGCGCGCTGGTGGCGTTGGCCTGCGGGTCGAGGTCCACGAGGAGGGTGTGGACCTTGCGCTCGGCGAGGGCGGCCGCGAGGTTGACCGCGGTGGTGGTCTTGCCGACGCCGCCCTTCTGGTTGGCGATGGTGAAAACGGTGCAGGCCATGCGCGATTAACCGGAAACTGCCCGCGGGAGTCTAGCGAGAAGTGGAGGAGTGGTTCGAATCCGCCAACATTGGCGGTAAGGCTCCTGGTGGAACGTGAAACTCCGGGACACCCGGCGTCCTGAATTCGCCAGCTTCAAGCTTTCGAACACCTGAAATGAGAGATGATCAACATCGTTTCCTGGCCCGACTGGGGCAGCTGTCAGCTCGTCTGACGGTGGAGCAGACCTGCTTGGGTGCTGAATTGCCAGGCGCGTGATGTGCCGGTCTTGTCGTGGCCCGGTTGCTCAAGTCGCTTGGCAATCCCCAGTCGAACAGCGTCAAGTATTTCGCGATGGCGGAGATTCTGGAGCTCGCCAAGGACTGCGCCTGGTTGGCGAAGATGACGACCGCAGTCAGTCAGCACTGGAGGCGAAAGAATATGCAAAAGTCAGGACGTTCGCGAGTTATGACAGTGGAGGCTCAATCGACGCAATTAACCGCTAACCGAAAGGTAGAGGCTTTCGACTGGGGCCACTAGGGCCATAATATGTCTGCACGCAGCTTGCGACAATCACCTGAGTTTACGTTAATTGCTTCGCTTACATTAATACCAGACGCCTGCAATTTTGCAGGCGTTAATAATAACCATATATACCACATAAAATGAATACACGTTCCGCCAAGGGCTTCACCCTTGTAGAAATCATGATCGTCGTGGTCATCATCGGCCTTCTGGCCGCAATGGCCATTCCCGCGTTCCAGAAGGTCCGCATGGCCTCGCAGGATAAAGCGGTGCTTAACAACGCCCGCCAGCTTTCCGCGGCGGCCGACCAATTCTTTCTGGAGAATGGTGTCTCCACGGCTGATATAAGCAGCCTGGTCGGTGCGACCAACTACGTCAAGGCGGTCAACACGGTTGCCGCCGAGGCCTATCCAACTAGCTACACTCAGGGTATCACGATCACGATCGCCGGGGTCGCCGGGGCTCGCACCGTGACCTTCACTCCGTAACGCTGGCCAGTGTGCCCAGAAGGATTTACCCGAGGCTGTCTCCGCAAGGAGGCGGCCTTTTCTTTGGCTGAATAGAGTCACTACGAGGCCCGCAACCCCACCGCGAGTGGCAGGGTATTTTGGTGTCCGTTTCGGACCCCGCCACTCCAAACTCCTCGCTGCAGAGACAATTGGAAGTGGAGGCGCGGGGCGGAATCGAACCGCCGATAGAGCTTTTGCAGAGCTCGGCCTTACCACTTGGCTACCGCGCCGAAAGAAAACGAGCGCGCAAATTGGGCTAAAAAATGCCGTTCCGCAAGAACTGATATTCGCGACTAGACGGCTTGATCCGAACCGGGGTTTTCGCCATTAGGCTGGAGGGTGTGCAGCGGCGGCACCGTCCGCAGGGTGGGCAGGGCCAGCGCGACGATGACGGTCACGACTATCGTGCCGAGCCCGCCACCGGCCGCGGCGGCGACTGGACCGAAGAGGGCGGCGGCGAGGCCCGCGCGGAGCTCGGAAATTTCATTGGAGGAGCCGATGAAGAGCTGGTTGAACACCGTTACGCGACCGCGCAGTATGTCGGGCGTCAGCATCTGCACCAGCGTGTGGCGGACGACGACGCTGAAGTTGTCGCACACGCCGCTCAGGTAGAGCGCGGCCAGCGAGAGCCACAGGTTGGCCGAAAACCCAAAGAGCACGATGGCGGCGCCAAAGCCGGCGACCGACCACAGCATGCCGCGACCGGGATGCTTCGCCGGGGGGCAGGTGCGTGACGAGGAACGCCATCGTGATGGCGCCAAACGCCGGAGCGGCGCGCAACCAGCCGAGCCCCGCCGGGCCGACGTGCAGAATCTTGTCCACATAGATCGGCAGCAAGGCCACGGCGCCACCCAGCAGCACGGCGAACAGATCGAGCGTGACCGCCGCAAGGATCGGCTTGCGCTCCCAGATAAAGCGGGCCCCGGCAAACATGTCAGGTGCCGGCCCGCCGCCGCCCATACGCGCGGGCATCGTGACATGCACCCCAAGCATCAGCAGGGCAAAGGTGGCGGAGGCGGCGAGATCGAACAGGTAGACGGAGTCGTAGCCCGCGGTGGCGACAATAAATCCACCGAGCGTCGGCCCGAAGACAGTGGACAGCTCGAACGAACTGGCGCTCCACGTCACGGCATTGCTCACGGCCCCGGACGGCACGAGCAGGGGCACGAGCGCACCGCGCGCGGGGTTGCCGAAGACCCGGGCGGTGGACTGAAGGAACAGGATCAGAAAAACCAGCGGCAGCGCGGGGTTGTCGAAATGCAGTTCCGCCGGGTTGGTGTGCCGCTCAAACCGCAGGGCGATGGCCCGGAGCAGGCCGTTCGCCGCCCGGCGCGGTCCGCCAGCACACCCGCCGGGCAGCACCAGCGCGATGAGCGGAATGACATTGACCAGCCCGACGAGCCCGAGCGCGGTGGCCGAGTTGGGCCACTGGCAGATCTGTCACGCGATGGCGACGCCCAGGGCCTGCCGCCCGGTGTTGAAGAGCACATTGCCGGTGAGATAGCGCCGGTAGCCCGCGTGACGCAGGGCGGCGTAGGGATCGCGCGCCGTCACTCATGCGCGCCGCGCCTCACCGGCCGGGGCGAAGGGATGGACGGTCTGCTTCTGCGAAACCGGGAGATAGACGCGGAAGGTGGAGCCACAGCCGGGAGTGCTTTGCACCTTAAGGGTGCCGCCGTGGGTGCGGACGATGCCGAGAACGGCAGCCAGTCCCAGCCCCCGGCCGGTAAATTTGGTGCTGAAAAACGGGTCGAAGATCCGGGCGAGCACCTCGGGAGTCATGCCGGCGCCGGTGTCGGAGATCTCCATGCACACATAGTCCCCGGGAACCACTTCGGAGGAAGACCCCGCGTCGCCCACCCCGGGCAGGGGCAGGACCACAACCTGGGTGGTGAGGCGGATGGTGCCGGGTTTTCCCTCCACCGCTTCGGAGGCGTTGATCACCAGGTTCATGATGATCTGCCGGATTTGCGAGGCGTCCGCCTCGATCCGGGGCAGGGTCGGGGCCAGGGCGAATTCCAGGCGCGCCTGCTTGCAGATGGACATTTCGAGCAGGCGCGTCGTCTCGGTGACGAGGTCGTTCACATTCAGGCGCACGATGGAGAAACTGCCCTGACCGGCATAGGCCAGGAGCTGGCGGCAGAGCTCGGCGGCGCGATCGGCCGCGGTGACCACGCTCTCGAGCCGGGCGAGATTGGCGGCGGATACGCCGGGCTCGAGCCGGGCCAGGGCGCTGTTGCCAAGAATGACGGTCAGCAGGTTGTTGAAATCATGCGCGATGCCGCCGGCCAGCACGCCGAGGCTTTCGAGTTTCTGCGCCTCCTGCATCTTGCGCTGCAATTTGCCGGCCTCCTCCTCGGCCAGCTTGCGGGCGGTGATGTCGGTGTGGGTGCCGGTGATGCGCAACGGCTCGCCGGTGGCCGGGTTGCGCGCCACGACCTTGCCGCGATCGAGGATCCATTTCCATTCACCGGATTTTGCCCGCAGGCGAAGCTCGTGCGAGAACTGGTTCTTGCCTTCCCAGATCAGCTTCTCGTCCGCAAGAATCCGCGCCTTGTCGTCGGGATGGATCAGGTTCTGGAACTGCTCGCGCAGCGGTCCGATCTCCTCCAGGGTGTAACCAAGCATGCCGGCCCATCGTGGACTGCGCAGAACCCGGTTGGGCACAACCTCCCAGTCCCAGAATCCGTCCTGGCTGCCCTCGAACACCAGTTGGAGCCGTTCCTCATTCTGGCGGATGGCGTGCGCCTGGCGCGACAGCTCGCGCAGCAGCCGTCTTTGCCAGAGCAACACCCCCAGGGCCGCCACCGCGATGGCGGTCAGGAACGGCAAGTAGGGTTGCACGTCCCGCCAGCGCAATTGCTGCGGCTCCAGCGGGCCGAGCCATTTCTCGTGCAGCGCGTCATGCAGCCGGTTGATCCGCAAATCATAGAGCCCTTGGTTGATCCGGGCCAGCAGCGCCTTCTGTCCCGGATGGACCGCGAAGCAGAGGTGATAGGCGGCCTCCGGGAATTCCAGCTGGCCGCGCACCACATGGGCGAGCCCGAGGTGCTTGATCTGGTAATCGGCGACCACTTGCGTGCCCAGCAGCGCGTCGCATTCGCGACGCTCGACCGCGTGCAGGCCGTCGGCGTGGGAATCGACGGGGACGAGGACCGCGCCCCAAGGCTGTTTCAGCGCGAATTCATGGGTGATGGTGTCCTTGATCACCGCGAGGTGTTTGCCGCGCAAATCCGACACCTGGTCAAGCGGGGGCCGGTCGCTGCGGTAATAGAGCCCGCAGACCAGCTGTTCAAAGGGCACGGAAAAATCCATCCAGGCCGCGCGTTCGTCGGTCGAGGCGACCAGACCAAGAATATCACCCTGGCCCGCGCGAAAATCGCCGTAGACCTGCTTCCACGGGCGCAGATCGAATTCCAGCCGCAGGCCCTGGTCCTGGGCAATGGCGCGAATCAATTCGACCGCAAAGCCCTCCGGCTGGCCCGCGGCGTTGAGCGTCGCAAACGGCGGCCAGGTATTTTCCATCATCACCCGGCAGGTCGTCGGTTCGGCGGCGATGAGCCGGCTCCACGCCGCCAGGCCGAGGCAGGCGCAAAGCGCAAAGGTCGTGGTGCGTGGCCGGATCATGTGTGTCCCGCTGAGAGAGATGATCGGCCGGCACAAATCAATCTTTTGCTTTCCGGCCGCTGAAGCAGCCGGGACCGCTTCAGCGCGTGAAAAACGGATTATGCTGCTTCTCCTGCTTCAAGGTGGTCAGCGGGCCGTGGCCGCAGCCCAGCACGGTGTCGGCCGGCAGTTTCATGATTTTTTGCCGGTTGTTGCGCAGCTGCATCTCGTAGTGCGAGGCGCTGCCGCCCATCGAGCCGGCGAAAAGCGAATCGCCCACGATGGCGAGCGGCCAGGAGAGGCCGGTGATATGGTAGGTCGTCTGGCCGGGCGAATGCCCCCAGGTGAACAGCGTCTTCAGCGCGAGTTCGCCGAGGTGGAAGTGGGCGTTCTCCTGGAAGGCCCTCGCCCCGGGCCGGTCGCTCGGCTCAAGTTCGCTCGCCCAGACCTCCGCGCCCGTGCCGGCCAGCCGGTCGAGATCGGCGATGTGGTCCTCGTGGGTGTGGGTCAGGAAAACATAGCGCAGGGTCAGGTTCTCGCCGGCCAGCGTGTCGAGCATCGGCCGGGCGTCGGCGCCGGTGTCGAACGCCGCGGCCAGCCGGCTGCGCGTGTCCCACACGAGGTAGCTGTTCACCGTCATGTCCGCGAAGGCGGTGTTGAACATGGCGAAGCCGCGCGGGAAAATCACCTGTTCCGGATACCACTCGCGCCGGGCGAGCGCCAGGAGGGCATTGCCCCCGAGCCCGAGGGCGTGGGCGACGGCCCGGATGGCGTGATCGCGGACCTCGCCGCCCTTGATGGCGCTGAGATCCTCGCGGGTGAGTCCGGCCTTCGTCGCGAGCGCGGCATCGCTGAGCTTGTAACCGCGCTGGGCCTTGCCGATGACGTCGGTGAAATTATCTTCAAGCGGGATGCGGGGCATGTCGCCCTCATTCATCCGGGCAAACGCGGAATTTCGCAAGCCGGCTTTGGGGGGAGGCGCGAGGGTTGACCTCATGCGACTGCGCGACATGCTGGGGGCATGAAAGCGTGGCATATCCTCGTTGGCGCGACCGGCTTGATACTGGCGGGCCAGCTGGCCGCGGCGGATGTTACGAAGCTCACGGCGCTGGAGCGCTCGCAGGGCTGGCGTTTCCTTTTTGACGGGGTGTCGCTCAGCGACTGGCGCGGTTACCGGCAGAACAAGCTGCCGGCGAACTGGCAGGTCGTCGAGGGCTCGCTGACATGCGGCGGCGGCACCGCGCTCGCGACCACGGAGGATTTCAAGGATTTCGAAATCGCCTTCGACTGGAAGGTCGGCGCCGGCGGCAGCGCCGCGGTGTATTACCGGGTGGACGAGGACATCGCCGAGGTTGGTGACTCGGGCCCGGTGATGCAGCTCGCCGGCGGGGAGATGGGCGGCAACGGCGGGCTGAACAAACCCTGGCGGGAAATCACGCTGCAACCAGATGTCTGGTATCGCGCCCGGATCATGGTATTCGGCAACCAGGTGGAGCATCTGATCAACGGCGAGCGCATCCTGACCTATGTGATCGATTCACCCGACTGGCGCGCGGCGGTGGTGGGGAGCCGTTACAAGGCGCTGCGGGACTACGGCCGGCTGGACACGGGCCGCATCGTGCTGTCCGGTCACGGCGCAAGTTTTCGCAGCATCAAGCTCCGGGCGCTCTGAAGCCGCCCCGGACTACATGCCCTTCTTGATGAAGCCGACGACCTCGTCGTCTTCCTTGATCCTGACGGGTTTCTGCTCCTTGGTGTTCGTGCCGATGTAATCTGCGGTGGCCGAGGCCAGGATCGGGAGATATTTGCGCAGGTCCTTGCTCTCGTCCTCCGCCGACACGTTGACACTCCAGACCTCCGGCGGGGCGCGGCCCTCGACGGATTCCTTGTTGGCGCGCGCCGAGATTTTGAGGTATTTCTCGTAGACGATGACCGGCTTGACCTGATCCTCGTAGCCAATGATCTCCGTGCGGGGCGGCTCGCGAATGGCGATCGTCTGATAGCCGATCAGCTGGCCGCGGTTGTTGTAGATTGGCACCTGCTCGTAGCGCACCCCGCCGCCCGTCTGGGCATAGACGGGAATGCTCATGGTCTCGAATTTCACGCGGGGCGAATCCATGCCGTAATCAATATCAATCACCACGTCGGCTTTGACCGCCCCGGGCGCTTCATACATGCCCTTGCCGGACAGGGCGGTCTTCACATAGCCGGCGACTTCCTTGTAGCGCAGGCTGCCTTCGTCCATCTTGGGGTTGTTGGCGCGGATCTCGTAGGATTGGGGCAGGGCGGGGGTTTCGTTCTGGGCGACCTGGGCGGCCTGGCTGATGGCATCCACCTGCACGACATAAGTGGTAGTGCAACCGCCGAACAGAACGGACAGGGCAATGGCAACCACGGTCCTGGCGGGTGGGGAAACAAACTGGGGTTGCATATCCGGCCTCCTGGGTGGAGTTGGTGACACTGGAGCGGAAAAAGACTAGGTACGGGGCGTTTTCTGCGGGGCGGGCGTAGTGGTCTGGTTCTCGGTCGTCTTTTGGGAGGGTTGCTCCCCGCGCAGCCGGGCCAGTTCCTCCTCCAACCGGGCGACCTCGGCCTCGGTGGTGAGCAATTTTTCCTGCGCTTCGTCCAGCGCCTTCTTTTTGGACAGGGCGGCGTTGCGCTCCTCCCGGAGCTTGGCCAAGCGACCGCTGGCGTCGTCCACCTTCTTCTGCGCCTCGTTGAGTTCCATGTCGGAGATGCGGAAGCCTTGGGCGACGGCGAGTTCCTCGTCCATCTCCGCCTTGGCCTTGGCCTCGGCCGAACGAGTCTTCGACAAATCCTGCTGATAGGCGCGTTCCTGGGCGAGGCGATCCTGCTCCTTGCGCTCCTTCATCTCCTGCGTCAGTCCGATGATGCCGCCGATGATGGCGCCCGCGGCCGCGCCAGCCAGGATGCCCTGACCCGAGTTGCCGGTGGGGTTGGCGACGGCCCCCACCACGGCGCCGGCGGCGGCCCCGGTGCCGGCCCCGGATGCGGTCTTGGAGGGCGCCACGGCGCAACCACCCGCCCCCACCAAGACTACAGCCAGAGTACCAGCCGTGATTTTCTGAAACAGCGCCGAGGAGGGAAATTTGCGGGCCATGCGAGTGAGGGTGGAGGTGGAACCTGGGGGGAGATCGACGGTGACAGTTTAGCCAGATTGGCTTTTTTCTCAAATCTACCTATTGATTTCTGCCTATAATTTTTTGGAGGGCATTTTTGACTGGCAACCCCTATCCGGCATCGAGAGTGTCCTTGCGGCAAACCCCATACTAGAACCATGGCCTCACGAAACAAGGGGATTTTTTCACTGGAGTTCCTCGTGCCGAATGTGTTCCTGCTGATCGCGGTCATCATCAGCGTGGAGCTGTTTTACCGGGCGATCGTCCGGCCGCGGGCGGCCGAACTGCTGATCGAGCGGCAGGTGATGATGAATCAAGCGGCCAGCAAGGGCAGCCGGGGCCACATTGAGGATCGTCCCATCCTCCTCATCATCAAAGACCGGGAGCCGGAGACGGAAGTGATCTTCTTCATCTGGGGCATCATGTTCCTCACCTACAAGTTTGTCCTGGTGGTCCGGGAGCGCAAACTGCTGGAACGGGATTTTGTGCCCGTCTCGCCCGGGGAACGCATCATTCCGGAGGATTCGCTCGACCGCTACAAGGAACTCAAGACGGCGGTCGAACGCGAGCCGAAGTGGAGCGAGCGGCTGCTGCCCGAGTGCCTGATGGCGGCCCTGCACCGGTTTCATGCGACGAATTCCATCCAGGATGCCGCCGCTGCGGTCCGCGAGCGATCGGAACTCGCCGCCGACCAGCTCGACTCGTCGCTCTCGTTGGTCCGTTACATCGCCTGGTCCATCCCAGCCATCGGCTTCGTCGGCACCGTGCGCGGCATTGGTGACGCGCTGTCGTTTGCCGAGGAGGCGATCAAGGGCAACCTGTCCGCCGTCACCACGTGGCTGGGCCTGGCGTTCAACTCCACTCTGGTGGGCCTCATGCTCTGCATCGCCCTGATGTATGTCCTGCACATCGTGCAATCGAGCCAGGAGGCGCTGATCATCGAAATCCAGAAATACTGCCGGGACAAGCTGATCGACCTGATGAAGGTGCCGGCCAAGGAAGAGTCCCGGGAAATATTCTCCTGAAATCCAAGTTGACCCGTCATGGCCACCATCGGGATTGAACTGTGTAATGCCGGATTCCAGGCCGCCCTTTGCGAGCAAAAGGATCCGCGGCTGCTCGCACCCGGCGGGCGCACGGGCATCCTCGACTGGCCGGGATATGCCTACCACGACGGCAAGAAATTCTGGTTCGGCCGCGCCGCGGAGGACGTCTGGTTCGTGGAGCCCCGGCAGGTCTGCCACGTTTTCTGGAACAAGCTCTCCCATGAGCCGTCCACGCTGACCGTCGCGGGCAAGCCGCCGTCGTTCTCGGAGCTGGCCTTTTATTTCCTGCGGGATTTCACGGAGCAGCTGGCCGCGGCGGCCGGCCCGCTGGAGAAGGTGGTGCTGGCCGTGCCCAGCGCCTATTTGAAGGACGCGGCCACGGAGGAGCAGAAGATCGGCCTGCTGCTCGGCATGGCGGGCGAGCTGAAACTGCCGCTGGCCGGCGTGGTCGACATGGCGGCGGCGGCGCTCTGTGATCCCCGTGGCGGTGGATTCAATCCGGTGCATCCCGTGGTGGTGGTCGATGTCAATCTGGACGGGGCGGATCTGACGCTGCATGCGGTGGAAAACGGCCGGCTGGAACGCAAGGACTTCGCCCACCTTACTCCCGCCGGCTTCGCCGCGCTGCTCAAGCACCTCACCGCCGCCATGGGCAACCGGTTCCTGAAGGCCACGGCGTTCGACATTCTCGAAGACGGCCACATCGAGCAGGCTTTTTTCCGCCAGACCAAGGATTTCCTCCTGAGCTGCGCGCCGGAGCACCGCTACCAGCTCAACACGGCGCGGCGCGCCTACGAAATGACGGGGACCCACGAGCAGATGGTGGTCGATGCGCAGACCTTCACCACGATGATCCTGCACGGCGTGCAGGCCATGGTGCAGAAATCGGCCAAACCGATCGAGCCCATCACGGTGGCGCTGACGGCGCGCACCGCCTGCCTGCCCGGCCTGGAATCCCGGCTGCGCGCCGCCGGCTTCATGCGCTTGTTGCGGCTCCCCGCGGGCGCCGCGGCCTGCGGCGCCGCCCTGATTGGGGCGGATCGGCTGCAGGTGCACAAGGAACTGGACGAAATTCCCGTGGAGATATCCGTGCCCCAATCCGAAGTGAAATACGCCAAGGGCGCGCCATGGGAGGCGAACCTGCAAAAGCCACGTTCCTCCGGCCCCCGCCCGCGGCCCACGCATGTCATCATCGAGGGCGTCGGCCATGGGATCGGCGGCAACGGCAGTTTCACCATCGGGGCCCCGAGCGCCGGCGTGGATCTGGCCCTGCCCGAGTCCTTCAATGCCGCCGGGGATTGCCTGGTGCAATTGCAGCGGGAAGCCGGCCGCCTGTGGCTGGTGGATGCCAATCCGGCGCACACCGCCAACGGCGCCACGCAAGTCCGCACCGCCGTCGAGGCGGGC
>DATFUQ010000175.1:0-31099 GCA_035260745.1 Lacunisphaera sp.
AATTTCCATCCACGGTTGCTCAGCGGCGAGCCGGAGCGATTCCAGCCCGATCGGACCGAGTCCAAACTGCGCGACTTTGACCCTTTTCATCGCAGACGAGTCAGTCGCGGTTGGCGGTGGTTGTAAAGCCCCGCGCCCGCGGCCCGGCCCGCCTGTAGGACCCTGCTTGCCGGGGAGTTAGATGATTCGACGGCGTCCACACCACTTTGTCGGACAAAATACTTGCCATGCGTGCGGGCGTCCTCTGTTTTCCTCCGCTCCTCTCATGCAAAAGACCAAAAAGTCCGTCGCCAAGCGCTTCAAGATATCCGGAACGGGCAAGCTGATCCGCCGCACCCCCGGTTTCCGGCACTTGCTGTCCGCTAAGAGCACGAAGTCCAAACGCCGTGCTTCCCGCGACAAGCTCGTGGCCCCCGGCCATGCCGCGCCCCTCCTTCGCTGCCTGCCCACCGGTCTCCGGTAAGCCGTCGCACCCATCCAACCAGCCAGGCGGGTGAATCCTAACGAGACGACCCGCCGGCCCTCAACCACCCTATAACATGCCTCGTGTCACCAACTCCCCCGCGTCGCGCAAGCGCCGCAAGAAAGTGCTGAAATACGCCAAGGGCTATTTCGGCAACAAATCCAAGCTGTTCCGCTACGCCAAGGAAGCGGTCCAGCATGCCTGGCAATACGCCTACATCGACCGCAAGAAGAAGCGGGCCAACATGCGCGGCCTGTGGATCGTGCGCCTCAACGCGGCCTGCCGCGAGGCCGGCATGAGCTACAGCCGCTTCATCGAGGGCCTCAAGGCCGCCAACATCCAGCTCGACCGCCGCCAGCTCTCCGAGATCGCGATCGCCGACGCCGTGGCGTTCACCGGCCTGGTCAAGCGGGCCCAGGACGCCTTGAAGGCCAAGGTCGCCGCCGCCGCCAAGGCGTAAGCGACAAGGCAAAACGCGGGCCGCTTGGAGGCTCGCCTTCTGGTCGAAGACCATTTTTCTGAAGGACGGGCCTCCCACGAGTCCCGTCCTTTTTATTTCCTCATGCAAGCCACCCTCACCGCCCTGCTCGTCAAGGTCTCGGCCGAGTTCGCCACGCTGAAGACGCGCGCCGACTTCGAGGCGGCCAAGGCCCGCTACGTCGGCCCCCACGGCGAGTTCACCGCGCTGATGAAGCAGATGGGCGCCGTGCCCAAGGAGCACCGCCCCGCGATGGGCAAGCTCGTCAACGAGGCCAAGGCGCAGCTGTCGGTGCAGCTCGACGCCACGCTGGCCCGCATCGGCGATGCCGAACTCGCCGGACAGCTCGGGCCAGCCATCGACCCGACCTTGCCATCGCCCGACTCCGGCCCCGGCACCAGCCATCCGCTGACGCTGGTGCGCGAGGAGATGTGCCGCATCCTGCGCAAGGCCGGCTTCACCGTCGTCGAGGGTCCCGAGGTCGAGACCGAGTATTATTGCTTCGACGCGCTCAACACCCCCGCCGACCACCCGGCGCGCGACGAGCAGGACACGTTCTATTTCCCGGAGAAGGCGCGCTTCGCCAACCTCGCCAAGAAGGTGCCCACAGAGAAATATCTGCTGCGCACGCACACCTCGTCGGTGCAGATCCGCACGATGCTCAAGGGCGAGCCGCCCATCCGCATCGTCTCGCCGGGCCGCGTTTACCGCCGCGACACCTCGGACGCGACGCACAGCGCGAATTTCCACCAGATCGAATGTCTCTACGTGGACAAGAACGTCACCGTGCGCGACCTGAAGGCGCTGCTCGACTACATTTTCGCCGCGTTGCTCGGCAAGGACACCAAGACCCGTTTCCGCCCGCACTACTTCGGCTACACCGAGCCGAGCTTCGAGGTGGATCTCTCCGCCCAGCACCTGCCCAAGGTGAACAAGGAGTGGATCGAGATCGGCGGCTGCGGCATGGTGGACCCCGCCGTCTTCGAGGGCGTGGGCTACGACCCCAACGTGTGGACCGGCTACGCCTTCGGCATGGGCCTAGAGCGCCTCGCGATGCTCATGTATGGCATCGATGACATCCGCTACTTCTACCAGAACGACCTCCGCTTCCTGAAGCAGTTCGCGTGAAGTCAAAAAACACAAAGCAGCAAAGAAACAAGGGATCCTTCGCTCCTTCGCTTCTTGGTGTTCATTTCTTTTTTCAATGAAAATCAGCCGCAACTGGCTCAAGCAATATGTCCGCGTCTACGCCTCCGCCGAGGAGCTGACGCGCGCCATCACCTTCCTCGGCTTTGAGGTCGAGGGGGTGGTCAACACCGGGCTGCCGCCGCTGACGCAGGTCGTGGTCGGCGAAATCAAGACCCGCGCCAAGCACCCGAACGCCGACAAGCTTTCCGTCTGCACGGTCGATGTCGGCCCGGCCCATGGCGGCGTGCGCACCATCGTCTGCGGCGCGTCCAACTGTGACGCCGGCAACCGCGTGCCCGTGGCCCTGCCGGGCGCGGTGCTGCCGGGTGACTTCAAGATCAAGTCGTCCAAGATCCGCGGACAGCAATCCGACGGCATGATCTGCTCGCCCGACGAGCTCGGCCTAGGCGACGACCACGCCGGCCTGCTGCTGCTCGATGCCAAGGCGCCCATCGGCACACCGCTCAACGAGGTGATGCCGGACGGCGACACGGTGTTCGATCTGGAGATCACCCCGAACCGGCCCGACGCCCTGTGCCACATCGGCATCGCGCGCGAGCTGGCGGCCTGGCTTCACTATGATGTCCGGTTTCCGGAGATCAAGTTCCGCGGCAAGATCGACGGGGCGCCCCGCCCCGACATCCTCAAGGACATCCGCGTCGATGCGCCCGAGGATTGTCCACTCTACGTCGGCATTGTCGTGACGGGCGTAAAGGTCGGCCCGAGCCCCGCGTGGATGCAGGAGCGACTGAAGGCCGTCGGCCTGCGCCCAATCAACAATCTCGTCGATGTCGGCAACTATGTGATGCTCGAGCTCGGCCAGCCGCTGCACGTGTTCGACGCGAAAAAGATCGGCGGCCGCCAGATCGTGATCCGCCGCGCCACCGACGGAGAGAAACTGGTCACGCTCGACGGCAAGGAGCGTGCGCTGAACAGCCGCATGCTGGTCATCGCCGACGAGTCCAAGCCCATGGTCGTGGCCGGGATCATGGGCGGCGCCAGCGCCGAGGTCGATTCGACCACGACCGACATCGTGCTCGAGGCCGCGTATTTTCGCCCACAGTCCATCCGCTGGACGTCCAGGCGGCTCGGCCTGTCGTCCGATTCCGCCTACCGTTTTGAGCGCGGGGTCGATCAGCACGGCACGTTCGATGCGGCCTGCCGTGCCATCGACCTGATCCTGGAAACCGCCGGCGGCACGGTGGTCGGCCCGTCCTTCAAGGTGGGCGGTGAGCGCCGTTGGAAGCGCGAGATCCGCCTCAATCCGGAGTTCATTCGCGCGCGGCTGGGCTTCAACATCAGCGACGAGGACATTCGCCATGCCCTTGAGGCGCTCAATCTGCCCATTGCCGGCGAAAAGTCCGCGCCGGGCGGCTTTGAGTGGAACATCAAGATTCCCAGCTACCGCGCCGACCTCGAGCGGCCGATCGACCTCGTCGAGGAGATCCTGCGCATCTACGGCACTGACCGGGTGCCGCCCGCGACCTGCACGGGCCCGGCGCTCCTGGACGGCGACGACGACCCCATCGTCATCTTCAATCGCAAGGTCACCGACTATCTCGTCGGCCAGCATTTCCACGAGGTGGTGAACTACACCCTGCGCGCCCGGCAGGAACTGGCGACGTGGGTCTCGGACGCCGCGGCCGCGGAACTGGCACTCTCGAATCCGTTCGTGGACGACCAGTCCCACCTGCGGCCCACGCTCGTGCTGGGCATCATGGAATCGCTCAAGCTGAACCAGTCGCGCGGCGTCCCGGCCGCCCGGTTGTTCGAGACCGGCCGGGTGTTCATGGAGATCAACGGCACGGTGCAGGAGTGCCTCGGCGTGGGTTTCGTGCTCTGCCACGACCCGAAGGAGCGGGCCTGGCTGGCACGCCCCGCACCCGATTTCTCCGCCGTGAAGCGCCACATGGAAATCATCGCGTCGTCGGCCGGGGTAAATCTGGCCGCATCGGAACTGGTCCCGGTGCGCGGGGCCTATTGGGGCTGGCAGGAGGGCCACTCAGTTGCGGCCGGGGAAATGAAGGACGGCTGGACCGCGCGTTTTGGCCTGCTGAACCTCGCCATGGTCCGCGCGACCGGCGTCGAGGGCACGGTGTGGGCCGCGATGCTCACCATTTTGCCGGGCAGGCTCGCCGGCGCGGCCGGCCATCCCCGGTTCCAGCCCTTCAGCCCTTTCCCTGCGGCGCTGCGCGACATCGCGCTCGTGGTCGAAGCTTCGCGCCACGCGGACGAGGTGCGCCGTCTCTTGCTCCAGGTCGCCCGTGCGGCGACGAGTGCATCAGCCTCGGCGGCGACGGGCGCGACGTTCGCCGTCGAGTCGGTCGCGGTGTTCGATGTCTACCAGGGCAAGGGTCTGCCGGCGGGAAAGAAGAGCCTGGCCTTCTCACTGTCGTTCCGCTCGGCGGAACGCACCC
The DNA here is from genome assembly GCA_035260745.1 of Lacunisphaera sp. Lineage (GTDB taxonomy): Bacteria > Verrucomicrobiota > Verrucomicrobiia > Opitutales > Opitutaceae > Lacunisphaera. Next base: position 4,547 of record DATFUQ010000175.1, read on the forward strand.
TGACCGACGAGGAGGTCAACGCCGTCTTCACGAAAATCCAGAAGGACATCGCGGCCGACGGGACGATCTCCGTCCGGGCCTGAGCCTTCTGCGGACTGATTGCGGGCGGGGCCGGCCGGAGGCTAGGCCACCACCAGTGAAATGAGAAACTTGCGCAAGTCGGCCGCCACCGACATGGATAGATTGGAGACAGCGAGGACGAACAGCCAGCGAACCTCCTCGTCCTGCGCCTCGGTGAGTGGGAGCATTGGCGTGATGCCTTCCGTCTTTTCCGGAGTCTTCAGCTTGAGTTTGAGGACAGGCCGGGGGCGGTCTTTGTGGCTAGCCGGTTTTTCTTCCTCCAGTTGATACGTCATAAGTTCAGCCAAACCAGTGCTCCAGCGGACCCCGTAGCGATTCATCCGGAAATCAAAACTCATCATCTCGCCGCCGGGAGCCTGGCGCCACGCGGTGAGCAAGGCGGAGTTTTTTCCGGCATATTGTTCCTTGTGCAGGCCGGTGCCGTCCGGCTTGGCCTCGACCGGGGCGAGCGAAGTGCCAATGACAACCGGCTCAAGCAACTGCAGGTAGGCCTTCTGGGTCTCCGCATCCGGAAAGTTGAACAGCAAACCGCACATCGCATGGTGCGAAAACAAGCGGAAGTGGACGACCGTGCCCGGAATCTCGAGATGGAAGCTGCCGAGGCTGAGTTTGACCTGGCAGAGGTCATCGGAAAACCCCACGGCGGCCAGATTCAGGTGAATGTTTGCTCCCGTGGTCGAAAGATCGACCAGGGTGGCCGTCCAGTCCTTCCACGCGATGCCCTTGGCTTTGGTGCTGAAGCCCGGCCTGGTGGCGGGTCTGAAGCCGGGCCGGGGGCTTGCGCGGCCGTTTCGGTCAATCAACGAGAGCGTCGCCTTGATCGGGAAGGTCGGATTGATCACAAAACGCGAGCCTTTGCGCTTGTTGGCCTCCGCGGCGAGGCCCGTCCCGATATTTGAGATCTGTTTGAAAGGCAGCACGCCAGAGCCTTGCAATAAAAAATGCAGTGATACAAGGCTACACATGAGCTGGCGGAATTAATTAATGGCGGTGTCATCCATGTCGGGCAAAGAATGACGACCCCGTCCGGGGAAACCGGCGCACCTCGTGCGCCGCAACAACTTCCTAGGAGAAAAACCGCTCGACAAACGCGCGCACGTCGGCCGGCACCGCCTTGGAAAAATTGTGCACAACCCACTCGAAAAGCTGGCGGACCTCGGCCATTTGCCCGGCGCCCAAATTTATCGGCATGGCCGGGTTGGCCACCTTCCTGCCCACTTTCGCCCCGTCCCGGTAGCCGATTTGGAGCCCGGGGGTCTGGGCGCTGCCCCGCACGCAGTAGTCCAGCATCAGCATTTCGAAGTGCTCGATGGCCTTGCTGTCCTCACTGCGCCAGACACTGAACACGGTCTCGTCCTCGCCGAGATACTGTTCCTTGATCAGGCCCTTGGTGTCCTGCTTCACGCGCTCCACCGCCTCCAGCCCGCAGCCGATTGCCAGGGGCTCCAGCAACTGCAGGTAGGCCTTCTGGGATTGGAAATTGGGAAATTTCAGCATGATGCCGCAGGTTGCGAACTGCTGGTTCGACCAAAATTGGACGATGACTCCGTCAATCTCGAACAGCTTGTCGTCGAGCTCGAGCTTGAGGCGGCAATCCTCCCCCTTGTTGGCCACGGCGGCCGGGTGCAGTTTGATGCTGGCACCGGTGCCGGACAGGTTGCTCAGCTGACCACCCCAATCCATGCTCGAGGCGTGCCCCGGTGGCAGGGGGCGGCCCTCGCCATCGTGCCCCAGCAGGGTGACCTTGGCTTTCAGCGGGAATTTCGGTCCGATCGGGTAGCGCTTGGCACCTCGTTTGTCACTCAGGCCGCCTTCCTTTTTGAATTTCAGGATACTTTTGAACAGGAGCACATATGACCGGTAGGCGATATCCGGTGCGGGTTCAAGCCCGCACACTCGGGCGGCGGGCGGGGCGAGCGGCTCCGGGTTGTTTTTGCCGGTTGCCAACCAGCGGTTCAGCCGCCTGTTTTAAGGGTGCCTTGGGAGCCCGCATGAGCGCTAATTCCGACCTTAACCTTGAGTATGTGGCGAACCTCGCCCGCCTCGCCCTGACCGACGCCGAGAAGGAGAAATTCTCCCGGCAACTGGGCGACATCCTGCATTATGTCGAGAAGCTGAAGCAGGTGGACGTGACGGGCGTCGAGCCCATGGCGCATGCCTCGCCGGTCTTCAATGTCTGGGCCGCCGACACGGCCCGCCCGGGCCTGCCGGTCGAGGCGGCGCTGCGCAACGCCCCGGCCCAGCGCGATCATCTGATCGTGGTGCCCAAAGTCGTGGAGTAGGCGATGGCGGACGAACTCATTTTCCAACCCGCCGCCCGGCTGGCGGCGCAACTGGCCGCGGGAAAAATCTCGTCGGTCGGGCTGCTGCAGGCCTGCCTGGCCCGCACCAAGGCGGTGGACGGACGCCTGAAGGCCTTCAATTCCCACGACGAGGCCGGTGCGCTCACGCAGGCGAAGGCGGCCGACGCACGCCGCGCGGCCGGACGCGCGCGCGGACCGCTCGACGGCATCCCCGTCGGTCTCAAGGACGTCATCGCCGTCGAGGGCCAGCCGCTGACCTGCTCGAGCAAGATGCTCGCGAATTTCATTTCCCCCTACGACGCGACCGTCTCGACCAAGCTCAAGGCGGCCGGGGCGATTTTGTGGGGCCGGCTGAACATGGACGAGTTTGCCATGGGTTCATCGACGGAGAACTCCGCCTTCGGCCCGACGGCGAACCCATGGGATTTGTCGCGCGTGCCGGGCGGCAGTTCGGGCGGCGCGGCCGCGGCGGTGGCGGCCGGCGAGCTGCCGTTTGCGCTCGGCTCCGACACCGGCGGCTCCATCCGCCAGCCGGCGGCGTTCTGCGGCATCGTGGGACTGAAGCCGACCTACGGGCTGGTCTCCCGCTACGGGCTCGCGGCTTTTGCCTCGTCGCTCGACCAGATCGGGACCCTCACCCGCACAGTGGAGGATGCCGCGCTGCTGCTCGGCGCCATCGCCGGGTACGACCCGCTGGATTCGACTTCCTTTCAGGTGGAAATTCCCGACTACCGCGCCGAACTGACCAAGCGCAGAGGGCCGTGGCGGCTGGGTGTGCCGCGGGAGTTTTTTGGCGCGGGCCTCGATCCCGAGATCGGCGCCGCGGTGAAAAAAGCCATCGAGTTTTACCGCTCGTCGGGCTGTGAAATCAAGGAGGTGTCGCTGCCGCTGGCGGCGGAATACGCCGTGGCGGTCTATTATCTCATCGCGACCGCCGAGGCATCGTCGAACCTGGCCCGCTATGACGGCGTCCGTTACGGTCATCGCTCCACCAAGGCGAAGGACGCCGTCGATCTCTACTTCCAGTCGCGGGCGGAAGGTTTTGGCGAGGAGGTGAAACGCCGCATCATCCTGGGCACGCATGTGCTGAGCAGCGGTTACTACGACGCCTATTACCTGCGCGCCCAGAAGGTCCGCACGCTGATCCGTAACGAGTTTGTCCGTGTCTTCCGCGACTGCGACGCGCTGCTGTCGCCGACCACGCCGACGGCAGCATTCAAGCTCGGCGAGAAATCCGCCGACCCGCTGGCGATGTATCTCAACGACATCTACACCATCAGCGTCAATCTTGCCGGCCTGCCCGGCATCTCGATCCCCTGCGGTTTCACGGGCGCCGGCCTGCCCATCGGTTTGCAACTCATCGGCCAGCCGTTCCAGGAGGCCGGCCTGCTGGCCATCGCCCACGCTTACGAGCAGGCGCACGATCATCACACGAAACACCCGGCGCTGTCATGAAATACGAAGCGGTCATCGGCCTGGAGGTCCACGTGCAGCTCAAGACGGTGTCGAAGATGTTCACGCGCGTGGCGGCCGGCTACGGCGCGCCGGCGAACACGCTGACCGATCCCGTGGTGCTGGCGCTGCCGGGCGCGCTGCCGGTGATGAACCGGGAGGCGCTGGACAAGATCATCAAGGCCGGCCTGATGCTCGGTTGCGCCATCGCGCCCGTCTGCAAATGGGACCGCAAAAATTATTTCTACCCCGACTCGCCCAAGAACTACCAGATTTCCCAATACGACCAGCCCATCTGCGTCGGCGGCGCGGTGGAGATCGAGCTGCCCGGCGCCGCACGGAACGTCATGGGCGAGCACAAGCCAATCCCGTTGACCCGCATCCACCTTGAGGAGGACGTCGGCAAGCTCACCCACGGCGCGGGCGACTCGCTCGTGGATTTCAACCGCGCCGGCACGCCGCTGATGGAGATCGTTTCCGAGCCGGCGTTGCACGGCGCCGGCGAGGCGTTTGCCTTCCTGACCTCGCTCCGCACCACGCTGGTGCAGGGCGGCATCTCCGACTGCGACATGGAAAAGGGCCAGCTCCGCTGCGACGCCAACATCTCGATCCGGCCGGTGGGCGAGACGAAGCTCGGCACGAAGGTTGAGTTGAAGAACCTCAACTCCATCTCGTTTGTGCGGGACGGCATTGCCCTGGAAATCCGGCGGCAGACCGCCGTGCTCGAGGGCGGCGGCGCCATCGCGCAGGAGACCCGCCAATACGACGGCGAGGCCGGCACGTCGACCGTCATGCGCTCGAAGGAAATGGCGCACGACTACCGGTATTTTCCCGATCCCGACCTGATGCCGGTAAAGGTGGACGTGGCGTGGCTGGCGTCGATTCGCGCCACCGTGCCCGAGCTGCCCTTCGACCGGCAGCGGCGGTTTTTCGTGGAATACCAACTGCCCTATACCATCACCGCGGTGCTTGTGCCTGACCGGGAACTCAGCGACTTTTTCGAGGAGACGACCAAGCTCTGCGGCCAGCCGCAGGCTGCGGGCAACTGGATCGCCAACGACCTGTTGCGCGAGCTGGCCGGCGCAAAAATCCCGCTGGCGGACTCCAAGCTCCGCCCCGCGCACCTCGCCGGCCTGGTGAAGCTCGTCGAATCCGGAGTGATTTCCAACAACATCGCCCGGGACGTCTTTACCGCAATGTTCCGGACCGGCGATGTGGCCGATGCCATCGTCGGGCGCCGGGGGTTGCAGCAATCCACCGACACCGGCGAGCTGGAGAAGTGGGTGGCCGATGCCATCGTGGCAAATCCGAAGGCGGTGGCGGAGTTCAAGGCCGGCAAGGAGCAGGCGATCAATGCCGTGAAAGGCGCGGTCATGAAAGCCTCGCAGGGCAAGGCCAACCCCAAGCTGGTGGACGAGATCGTGCGCCGGCAGCTGGGCTGACCGGCGCGCTGGCAACTGGAGGTGAATCCGGCGTTCGGGATGAAAAGGTCTTGGGCCTCAGATCTGAAATCTCAAATTTGAAATTTCAGATTCCGTCAAGTCAGCGGCCCGGCCGGTTTTTGGGATGCAGCGGATGATCGGGCGGGAGATGCTGCGCGAGGGTGTGCTGGAAATCAGCCGCACCGGTCTTCCTGCCCTGATGCTTCTGAAAATCGGAGCGCGTCTTCTCATTGAGGTGCCGCTGACCGGGAATGTTCGAATTCTGGAGCGAATCAGCCCAGGCGCGAAGCTGACGTGAGCAGGATTCGGCCAGCTTTATCAAATCTGAGATTTCAGATTTGAAATTTAAGAGGTAGGGACGGCGGGAGGCCACGAGGAGCATGGAGCGGACTTCGCCGGCCGAACCGCGCGCAATGTAGAGAAAGGCGAGCAGTTCATTGGTCGTGCCGCGTTCGAAGCCCTCCGCGATGTTATTGGAGACGGACAGCGCCGCACGCTCAAGCTGGTCGCGGAAGGAAGTCCGCAGGCGAGGCGGCGTGTGGTCGTGGAAATCGTCAACACGGTCGTAGAGTTCGGCGGCGGTCTGCCCGACGGGCAGATCCTCGAAGCGCTGATAAGTGGGCATGGTTGTGTGGAATCTGAGATTTCAAATTTGCGATTTGAGATTTCGCAGAGAAACCGGCCCGGGCAGACGATTACCGCCGGCTCTCTGGCCGGTCAATGGCGCAGCTCACACCGCGAACCTCTGCAGCAGCGCGCGGACGTCGTCGGGGGCGGCCTTGCCCGGTCCTGACAATTCCCTGACAATTGCCTGACCAGCGACTGACAACCCCGGTGGTGGTTTCTGCTTTAATCGGCGGCGTAATCCTGGAAACCAACATGAAATCATCCTTCGTCATTCTTCTCTTCGCGGTCGCGCTTTCAGGCGCGACATCGCTTTTCTCCAAGTCAGTCACTGAACAACCCGTGCGCCTCCACGTCGATGTCGACCGCGGCGTGCTCCCGGCCGGCTCCACCGAGCACGCGGTCGTCAAGATCGGCCTCGATTGCATCCGGCCTTCGCGGCGCGAGTCGCGCCCGCCGGTCAACCTGTCGCTGGTCATCGACCGCTCCGGCTCGATGAGCGGCGACAAGATCGCGCGGGCCCGCGAGGCGGCCTTGGAGCTGGTTCACCGGCTCGCGCCGGACGACATCATCTCGATCATCGCCTTCGACACCGAGGTCCAGACCATCGTGCCGGCGCAGCGCGTGGGCGACGCGCACGGGCTTGAGGCGGCCATCTGCGGCATCGAGGCGGAGGGCAACACCGCGATCTACGGCGGGGTGAGCCGCGGCGCCACCGAGGTGCGCCGGCACATCGAGGACGGCCGCTACGTGAACCGCGTCATCCTCCTCTCCGACGGCCTGGCCAATGTCGGTCCAAGTTCGCCCGAGGAGCTCGGCCGGCTCGGTTACTCGCTGATGAAGGAGGGCATCTCCGTCACCACCATCGGACTTGGCCTCGGTTTCAACGAGGACCTGATGACCCGCCTCGCGCAGCGCAGCGACGGCAACACTTACTTCGTCGAAAACAGCAGCGACCTGCCGGGCATCTTCAACAAGGAGCTGGGCGACGTGCTCAACGTGGTCGCGCGCCGCGTGGTCATCGAGATCGACTTCCCCGAGGGCGTGCACCCGGTCAATTTCGTGGGTCGCGAGGGTTCCATCCGCGGCCAGAAGGCCGAGCTGGCGCTCAACCAACTCTACGGCGGCCAGGAGAAATTCGCCCTCATCGAGGTCGAGGTCTCGCCGGAGAAGGCCGGGGCCGAGCGGGAGATCGCCCGCGCCACCGTCAGCTACGAGGATGCGCTCAACCAGCGCTCCGCCAGCGTCACCGCGCAGCGCAAGGTGTCGTTCAGCGCCGACGAGCAGGCCGTGGTGAAGTCGGCCGACCACCAGGTGCAGGCGGACTATGCCTCCAATCTGCTGGCTGTGGCCAAGGACCAGGCGATCGCGCTGGTTGACAGCGGCAAGAAATATGAGGCGGCGGCTTTGCTGCGGCAGCGCGCGCAGGATTTGAAGGAGATGGGCGAGGTTTACAACAACTCCGCCGTGTCGGCCTCCGCAGCCGCCGCCGCGCCCGAGGCCGCGCGCCTCGAACGCGACGGGCTCGACAATGCTCAGCGCAAATCCTATCGCACGGACAGCCAGCAGGTGAAGAACCAGCAGTCCACCCGTCCATAAAAACCCGCGCCGGTGTTTCGCTTCTTTTCAACCGGCGTATTTATCCTAGCGTGTCCCCGTGTCCCCCGCCTCGCGCCGCATCCTGGCTTACTGGCTGCTGCTGCTCATCCCCACTCTGGGGGTGGGCATCGGCGCCATTGTGCTTTTGCGGCGCGAACAGGCGCGGCTGGCGGATCGCGCGGCCTACGCCGACGAGGCCCGCCGCGCGGCCGTGACGGCCCGGGCCCGGCTGATTGCGGAGAATGTCGAGCTGCTGGTTGGCGACGTCGAAAACGGCCTGCTCGACCTTCTGGCCGCGGAATCCGACGACAGCATCGACGGTTTGCTCGACAAGCTGGAGAAATCAAATCCACTCGTGCGCACCGCGTTTCGCTGCGCGCCGGACGGCGAGGTGCTGCGGCCCGCGTCCGGCCAGACGAATGACGACGGTCGCGGTTTTCTACGTCGGTTCGGCGCCCGGCTCCGGGAGTCGCCGCCGTGGCGCAAGACCGACGTTGCCAACAGTTACCCGGGTTACCCGGCGGCGATGGCGGAACAAGTCGCCCAAAAAAAGGAGGCGTATGAATCGCGGGCCCGGCAGCAGATCGCCTCCAATGTCTCGAAGGTGCAAAGCGCCCGGCGCGACGTGCAGGCGCTGACGAAGAACAGTTACGTGGACTCAGCCCGCCTCGAACCCAGCCCCCCGGCCATGGATCGGATGGATCAGGGTTCGTCCGGCTCGTCCGTGGCACAGAATTCGCCAGCGGCGGCCAGCGCCATGCCGGTGATGCCGCAGTCTGACGAGAAATTTTACCGGATGACGGCTTCACCCAGCGCCAGCAATTACAAGGATGGCAGCGAATCGCGCGAGCAACGCGGCTGGCTGCCGATGAAGGTTGACGGCCGCCTCCATCTGCTGGGCTGGGTGCGGCCCGCGGGTGCGGGCGAGGTGCGCGGCGTCGAGCTGGAGCTGGCGGCGCTCATCAGCCGGCTGGGCGGGACGCTGCCGGCGGAAGTTTCCGCGGAGGAGGGCTACGCGCTGCGCGACGACCAGGGCCGCGTGCTGCACCAGGCTGGGGCCGTGCCGCGCGCGGCGGCGCCGGCGATCACGGTGCCGCTGGCGGAGGAACTGCTGCCGGGGTGGGACGTGGTGGCCTTCGTGCCGGCGGCCACCGGCGACAGCGCGGGGAGCGGCGGTTTCTTTTTGATCAGCACGCTGCTGGTGGGAATCTTCGTCGCCGCGATCGTCGCGGGCGGCTCGCTGCTGCTCGGGCAGGCGCGGCGCAGCGAGGCGGAGGCGGCGCAGAAGACCTCGTTCGTCGCCAACGTCTCGCACGAGTTCAAGACGCCGCTGACGACCATCCGGCTCTACTCGGAGCTGCTGGAGCAGGGGCGGGTGCGCGACGCGACGCAAAGCGGTGATTACCTCCGCACCATCGGCCGCGAGACGCAGCGGCTGGCGCGGCTGGTCGGCAACGCGCTCGATTTCAGCCGGCTCGAGCAGGGCCGGAAGAAATACGCCTTGGAAAAACTGGACCTGCGCGCCGAGCTGGCCCGGCTGCTCGACACCCAGGCGCCGCGGCTGGCCGAGGCCGGGCTGACCCTCAAGCGCGACCTGCCGGTGGATCCGCTTATGGTGACGTCCGACCGCGATGCGTTTGAGCAAATCCTGCTCAACCTGCTCGACAACGCCGCCAAATACGGAGCGGCGGGCGGCGAGGTGACGGTGGAACTGGCGCCGCGGCCGCCCGGTGGGGCGATGGTCCGCGTGCTCGACCGCGGGCCCGGCGTGCCGGCGGAACACCGGGACCGCATCTTTGAGAAATTCCACCGGGTGGACGACACGCTCACCGCGGAAAAGACCGGCGCGGGTCTCGGCCTGAGCATCGCCCGGCAGCTCGCGCGCGGCCTCGGCGGCGAATTGCGCCACTTGCCCCGGGAGGGCGGCGGCGCCAGCTTCATCCTCGAACTGCCATGAAAGCCAAGATTCTCATTGCCGAGGACGACGCCAACATTCGGCTGGGCCTGATCGCCACGCTGGAGAGCGACGGTTACGCCGTCATGGCCGCGAGCGACGGCGCGCAGGCGCTGAAACTGTTTCCGCAGGAGAAATTCGACCTCGTGATCCTCGACGTGATGATGCCGCAGCAGAGCGGCTACGATGTCTGCCGCGCGCTGCGCAGCGGAGGCAGCGCGGTGCCCATCCTGCTGCTTACCGCCAAGGGCGAGGAGATCGACAAGGTCGTCGGGCTCAAGCTCGGCGCCGACGACTATGTGCTCAAGCCCTTTGGCGTGCACGAGCTGCTGGCCCGGGTGGAGGCGCTGCTTCGGCGCGCCCGCGCGTCCGGCCCGGCGCTGGCCGCGCCCGGGCTGCCGCCGGTGTTCCGGCTCGGCGCGGCGGAGATCGACCGGCGCAAGTTCACCGCCGTGGTGGCGGGCCGGACCGCCTCGCTCACCGCGCGGGAGATGAAGCTCGCCGAGGTGTTCGCGGCGCATCCGGGCGAGGTGCTCACGCGGGACGCGCTGCTCAATGCCGGGTGGGGCGTCGATTACTTCGGCACCACCCGCACGCTCGACCAGCATGTGGCACAGTTGCGGAAAAAGGTGGAGCCGGCGCCCGATGAGCCGCGGGCCATCGTGACGGTGCACGGCGTCGGCTACCGCTACGACAGGTGAACCGGATGGGGCTGCGCTCAGGATGACAGGCAGAGTGGACTCATCTGTGTCCATTCGTGAAATCCGTGGCTAAAGAATAACCCAATCCCCAAACCGGGGCTTTCATCGCGGCACTTGTTGGTTATAGTCGGGTCAATCCTTCATACCCATGAACACTCCAAATTCCTCCGACATGACGCGGCGCGACGCGTTGAAGATCATCGGCACCGGCGTCGCCCTGGCCGGGCTTGGTCTCAGGAAGGCTTCGGCCTCACCCGCTGCCGCCTCGGCGGCCACGCCCGCCTTGGATTGGGAACTGCCCAAGCTCGGTTTCGCCTACGATGCGCTCGAGCCGCACATCGACGCCCGGACGATGGAGATTCACCACACCAAGCATCATCAGGCCTACATCACCAACGCAAAGAACCTCCTCAAGGACCAGCCCGACCTGCTCGCGCGCGGGCCCGAGGCGCTGGTACGCGACCTCGGCAGCGTGCCGGAGGCCATCCGCCCCGGCATCCGCAACAATGCCGGCGGCCATGTGAACCATTCCTTCTTCTGGAAGATCATCGCCCCCGATACCGGCGCCTCGATCCAGCAACTGCCCGTCGCCATCATCGGGGCGTTCGGCTCGATGGATGAATTCAAGAAGCAGTTCACCGACGCCGCCATGAAGCGCTTCGGCAGCGGCTGGGCCTGGCTGAGCCTCAAGAATGGCGTGATGACGGTCCACTCGACCGCCAACCAGGACTCGCCGCTCACCGATAGCGCGCGGCCCATCATCGGGCTCGATGTGTGGGAGCATGCCTACTACCTGCATTATCAGAACGTCCGCGCCGACTACGTGAAGGCGTTTTGGAATGTCCTGAACTGGACGCAGGCGGAGCAGAACTACAGCGCAGCGCTGAAAGGATGATTTTATTAACGCGGAGGACGCAGAGATCGCGGAGAGGCAGATTGAATTGTCCAAGTATCCATTCCTCTCTCTGCGTACTCCGCGACCTCTGCGTTTAGATTCCTTTGCCTTGGCGTTTTAATAAATGAGTTCGAAGACTTTTGAGGAAATCGGGCTGCCGACGGCCCGGCATCATCTTTTTCTGTGCGTCGGTCCCGACTGTTGCGCACCCGAGCAGGGGCTGGCGACGTGGGAGCACCTGAAGGCGTCGCTCAAGGAGCACGGCATCCCGGCGATGCGGACGAAGGCGGCCTGCCTGCAGAGATGCCAGGACGGGCCGTGGCTCGTGGTTTATCCCGATGGCGTGTGGTATGCGCAGGTCACGTCGGAAAAGTTCGACCGGATCCGGCGCGAGCACCTGCAAGGCGGCGTGCCCGTGGCGGAATGGGTGAGGGCGGTCAACCCGTTGAAAACAGACTGAGCCCTGCGGCCCTTGGTCCTCAGCAGGACTCTTCTCTTTGCCGAGCGATTCAGATCAGCCTCGCCCGCCGGGCGAGCCCTCTCTTTTGAATGACTGAGCTATGCGGAGCGGAGATATCATCAGCGACTCAGGTGAGATCAAGGGCGTTGCGCTGTGGCGGCTGGATCGGCTTTCTTCTCTTTCGGGGGATGAGCTTTCGCGGGCGGGAAAACGGTAATGTCGGGCGCAGGCAAACCTGCATAACCCACTTTCGTGCGAAAGACCCACGCATCGCCGATTCGCTCTTTGAATAAGCACATGCCACACACGCCATGCAGCTCGCAACGACGCGCATCAGCGAGCTTCTGCGCTGCTACTAAACCAAACGCGCTCTCCTCGGCAGCCTGCGCAGCGGGGACCGAATCAGCGCTGGGGTTCTTCTCTGCGGAGAACCCGAGAAGCGGGATAACTGCTAGTAGTAGAATCTTCATGGAGATGTCCTTTTTTCCGCCGATCAGTGTTATTCAGATTCAGGATAAAGCTTCACTTTACAAAGGCCCGCTGAGGAGAAAATACGGACAAATTATTCTGGAGCAACACCTGAGTTGTAAAGTGTAGCTTTTTGCGGTTGCGACATTCTCGGCAAAAACCACATTTTACAGGCGGGCCAGCAACTCCATGCATTCTGGCCCGATCACATTCCCCAACTGGAAGGACGTGCTGGCCCAGCCACCCTCAGTCCGCTGGACCAATTAAAAAGGCGTGGCGGGGCCGCGCCGGGAGTGGTCGACTGGCCGGAGTGTCAGTCGCGCGCGTGCGATTTGGTCGGGCGGGTGCCGCGGGCCGGGGCGGACTTCTGGCAGGCCGGACAGATACCGAAGAACTCGACGACATGGCTGACCTGGGCGTAGCCGCGGTCCGTCAGCATGCGCTCCAGACCTTCGACCGGGAAATAATTCACACGGTCGGTCTGGCCGCAGGACTTGCAGATGATGTGGTAATGGCGGGGCGTGCCGAGGGTGAGTTCGTAGAGGCAGGTGCCGTTGTGCAGGTAGCTGCGGCGCACCATGCCGAGATTTTCAAAGGCCGAGAGGCAGCGATAGACGGTGACGAGGTCGCACACCTCGGCGCCCATGTGCTGGTGGATGCGCTCGATGCTGATGGGGCCCTCGTGCTTCTCGAGTGACCCGATGATCGCGAGCCGGGGCTTGGTGATGCGCATCCGGGCCTGCTTGATGCGGGTGCGGGCTTCGTTCAGGGCGGAAACCACAGGAGTCTGGCTGGACACTGCGGCCAGGGGGTGGTTCGACTGGGTCGCTGCTATCATGGGGTGGGGCTAGGGTGTTCTCTATGCATTAACCCGGGAGAAATGCGAGTTGAAGTTTTCCCAAATGACACAATCGGCCGGACCAAGTGCTCCTAATTCCGGGGTGAGGAGCAGTCGGAAGCATCAACCGGCGAAGTCGGTTGCAGGGTTGCGGCGGGCCGCCGGCTGTGCTAGCTATTGCCCCTGATATTCATGCAAGACTTGGAATTTTCCGAAATCGTGGGGCTGATTTGTAAAGAGGACACCCGCTTTGACCGCAAGGCCTACGCCTTCGTCCGGCAGGCGCTCGACCACACGGTCAAGGAATTGAAGCGCAAGAACCCGGAGCGCACCGGCAAATCCCAGCACGTCAGCGGCGCCGAGTTGCTGCAGGGCATCCGCGCCCACGCGCTCGAGCAATTCGGCCCGATGACCAAGACCGTGCTGACCTCCTGGGGCATCCGGCGCTGCCCGGACTTCGGCGACATCGTCTTCAATCTGATCGAATACAATGTCTTCAGCAAAACCGAGAACGACCGGCGCGAGGATTTCGCCGACCTCTACGATTTCGACGAGGCGTTCGTGAAGCCCTTCCAGCCCGCGGGGGCGCGTCGCTCCCGCAGCTCGCCCGGCGGCGCCTGAGCCGCGCCGCTCCTTTTCATGCCCAAGCCCACGTCCGCCCGTTCGCACGACCACGCCCTGCTCGAGAGCCTCTGGCGCGACCCCGTCGAGCGCTACATGCTCCCCAACGGCCTCACCGTCCTGCTCAAGTGCGACCCGGCCGCGCCGGTCAGCTCCGTGCAGGTGTGGGTGAAGACCGGCAGCATCCACGAGGGCAGGGCGCTTGGCGCGGGGCTGTCGCACTACGTCGAGCACATGCTGTTCAAGGGCACGGCGCATCGTGCCGGCCGCGAGATTTCCGCCGCGGTGCAGGCGCACGGCGGCTATATCAACGCCTACACCACCTTCGACCGCACCGTCTACTACATCGACGTGCCATCCGCGCACACCGCCGTGGCCATCGACCTCCTCGCCGACGCGGTGCTCCACTCCACGTTGCCCGCCGACGAGGCGGCCAAGGAAAAGGAAGTCATCCTCCGCGAGATCGACATGTGTCTCGACGATCCCGACCAGCGGCTGGCGCAGGCGCTGTTCGAGACGGCCTTCCGCACGCATCCCTATCGCCAGCCGATCATCGGCCACCGCGATGTATTCGCCACCACCACCCGCGAGGACCTGCTGGCCTACCACCGTGCCCGCTACGTGCCCAACAATCTGGTGGTGATCATCGCGGGCGATTTCGACCCGGCCCCGACGCGCGCGGCGATCGCGGAGCATTTCGGCAAAACTCCACGGGCGCGGCTCGCCCCCGTGCTGGTACCCGACGAGCCGGCACAGCTCTCGCGTCGCGACCAGCATTTGTTCGAGGACGTGCAGGTCTCCCGCGCGGGCCTGGGCTGGCAGATCCCCGGTCTCACGCATCCCGACACACCGGCGCTCGACATGCTCGCCATGGTGCTCGGCCACGGCGACAGCTCCATCCTCTGGCAAAACATCCGCGACAAGGCCCGGCTCGTGCACACCATCGACGCCATGGCGTGGAGTCCCGGCACGAGCGGCCTTTTCTACATTTCCTACCTGGCCGACCCGGACAAGCGGGTCGCCGCCGAGCAGGGCATCCTGCGCGAGCTTGATCGCGTCGCTGCCAGGGGCATCAGTGCCAGGGCGCTCGCCAAAGCGGTGCGGCAGGCCGTGACGTCCGAGATCAACACGCGCAAGACCATGTCGGGCCAGGCCTCGCGACTCGGCGCCGGCGAAGTGGTGGTGGGCGACGTGAATTACAGCCGGCGCTACTTCGAGCGGCTGTTCGCGCTTACCCCCGCCAGCCTGCAGAAGGTGATGCGCACCTACCTCGTGCCCGAGCGGCTGACGGTGGTGTCGTCAAATCCAGCCGGCTCGGCTGAAAAAAATGGAGGGCCGGTCTCCGGACCGGCCGCTTCCTTGGATTTCGAGGAACTCAAACTACCCAACGGCGCGCGGCTGCTGCTCCAGCCAAACAAGAACCTGCCCAACCTGCACCTGCGCCTCGCGTTTGCCGGCGGGGCGATGTTCGAGCCGGCGGGCCGGCGCGGAGTCAACTCGCTTTTGGCCACACTGCTCGTCATGGACACCACCCGGCGCTCCGCCGAGGAGGTGGCGCAGGCCATCGAGGAGGTGGGCGGCAGCTTTGACGATTATTCGGGCAACAACAGCTTCGGACTGGCGGCGGAGGTGCTGCCCGGCGACGCCGGGCTGGCGCTGGAGCTGCTCGCCGACGCCGTGCTGCGACCGGCTTTCAAGCCCGCCCGGCTCGAGATCGAGCGCGCCTCCGCCCTCGCCGGCCTCAAGGAGAGTCTCGACGATGTCGTCACCGTCGGCCGCAAGAAGCTGCGCGAAAAATTCTTCGGCGCGCATCCCTTCGCCATCGAGAGCGGCGGCGACGAGGCCGGCTTGAAGGCGATCTCGGTGGACGATCTGCGCGCCCTCCACCGGCGGCTGGCCGTGGCCGGAAACGCCGTGCTGGCGGTCGCGGGTGATTTCGACCCCAGGAAACTCGGGCCGAAGCTGAAGGCGTTCCTGGCCAAGCTGCCCCCGGGCACGGCGCCCAAGGCCGCCGGCGAGGTCGCCACCGCGGCGGGCGATTTCACGGAGGTGCAGCCGCGGCAGCAGGCGGTGGTTTTCCAGGCGTTTCCGGGGCCGGGGTTGCGCGATCCCGACTATGAGGTCAGCGAGGTGGCCGACGAATTGTTCAGCGGCATGTCGTCGCACCTTTTCGAGCGGGTGCGCGAGCAGAAGAGCCTGGCTTACTTCGTGCGCTCCAGCCGCATTGTCGGCCTGAAGACGGGGATGTTTTATTTCTACGCGGGCACCAGCCCGCAGCGTTATGAAGAAGTCATTGCAGAGTTGAACCTGGAGATCGAGCGGGTGCAGTCGGGCGGCGTGACCGCGGAGGAGCTGGCGCGCTGCCAGATCCGGCTCAAGGCCGGCAAGCGGATGGGGATGCAGACGAATTCCGCCCGCGCCATGCAATCGGCGCTGAACGCGGTCTACGGGCTGCCGGTCAACGACTGGCGGACCTATGACGCCCGCATCGACGCCGTTACTCTCGCGAGCATCCGGGCTTTCGCCCAAAAGTATTTCCAGCCGGCCCGGCGCGTGCAGTTGGTGGTCAAGCCGACAACCTAAAATCCCGGAGGGGAAAGCGCCTTTTTTAAGGCGAAGGCCGGTTTTGTCGGGCGAGTTATTATCCGGCTAGATTCGCGCCCGATGAAAACTTTATCATCCGTATTGAAAATCGCGCTGGGTCTGCTGGCGCTTGCGATCGTGGTTGCTCCGCTCTCCCTCAAGGCTCAGGAAGCAACCAAGGAGAAGAAACCTTCCAAGGAAACTTTGGAAAAATACGACGCCAACAAGGATGGCCAGCTCGACGAGGCCGAGAAGGCCGCGTGGAAGGCCGATATCGCCGCCAAGGCCAAGCAGACCAAGGAGGCGAACCTTGCCAAATACGACGTCAACAAGAACGGCAAACTGGACGATGACGAAAAAGCGCAAATGAAAGCGGATGAAGCGGCGGAGAAAGAGGCCAGGAAAGCGGAGAAGGAAGCGAAGAAAGTCGCCAAGGACGCGGGGAAATAATCAACCCAGTCATCGCGAGGCACGCGCAGCGTGCCGGGGCGATCCAACGGGATTGCTTCGTCGCCAGGCTCCTCGCAATGACAAGACCGACCCCGGCCGAAACGCCGGGGTTTATCTTTTGTCCAGAAAGCCGCCGCTCCACTTGAGCTTGGCGCGCATGACCTCGAAGTGCGAGTAATCGCGGCGCTGGGCCAGGGCGAGGGTGCGGGACGAGACGGTGATCTCGATGGGCGAGCCCCCGGTCATGACCGAGTTGCGCTGGCCGTCCATCGCCACGAGCAGGCGCGAGTCCTCGCTGCGGTTATAGACGGTCAGTTTCACGTCGTCGCGGAAAATGATGGTGCGGTTGCTCAGGGTGTGCGGGCAGATGGGCGTCATGGCGATCACGCCGGCCGACGGGTGGATGATCGGGCCGCCGGCCGCGAGGTTGTAGGCGGTGGAGCCGGTGGGCGTGGAAAAAATGACACCGTCGCAGTAGTAGTCGGTGACGAGCTTGCTGTTGGCAAAGACCTCGAGCCGCACGAGCCGCGAATTCACCTCGTTCTTGATCAGCACATCGTTGAGCGCCACATCGTGCAGGCGCGGACCGGTCTTGCAGTCGAGCAGCGCGCGCCGGGCGATGCGGTAGTCGCCGCCGAGCAGAGCCGCGAATTGCGCCCGGGCCTCGTCGGCCGAGAAAGTGGTGAGGAAGCCGAGGCTGCCCTGGTTGACGCCGATGATGGGGATGTCCTCGCGGGCCGCGCCGCGCACGGCACCGAGCAGCGTGCCGTCGCCGCCGATGACGCAGCAGGCATCGCAGTCCTTGAAATAGCCGCGGGGCAGCTTGCGGTCGCCGGACTGCTTCACCTTTCGGGCGCCGGCCAGCCGCGCAATGTCCATCAATTCCTGCGCGAGCGCGGCAGCACCCGGTTTTTCCGAGTTGAAGACAAAGGCCAGTTTGCGGAACGGCGGCATTGACTTAAAAAATTACGGCGCAGGGCGCAGGGCGAGCCTATTCCTTGCACCGCAGTCCCAGCAGGAACTCCCGGTTGCCGTCGGCCCCGTGGACGGGGGATTCCATTTCGCCGAAAAGCGCGGCCCCGGGCAGTTCGCGCAGGGCAAATCCGCGCACCTCGGCCAGCACGCGCTGGCGCACCGCGTCGTCGCGAATGATGCCCAGGCCCTTGTCCGCCTCGGTCTTGCCGGCCTCGAACTGCGGCTTCACGAGCGCGACGAGTGTGCCGCCGGGTCTCAAGAACGGCCACACCGCCGGCAGCACGCTCTTCAGCGAAATGAACGACAGGTCCATCACGATGGCGTCGTAACTCGCGCGGGGCAGGCCGCCGGGAGCCAGGTGGCGGGCGTTGAGTTTTTCGAGGTTGGTCACGCGCGGATCGCGGCGGAGTTTCTCGTGCAACTGGCTGTGACCGACATCGACGCAGGTCACCGACGCAGCGCCAGCCTGCAGAGCGCAATCGGTGAAGCCCCCGGTCGAGGCGCCGACATCGAGCACGTGGGCGCCGGTCAGGTTGATCGGGAATTTTTCCAGGAAGGCGGCGAGCTTCTCACCCCCGCGGCTGACGAAGCGCGGCGGCTGGTCGATGGTGAGCTCAAAATCCGCCGGGAATTCCTTGCCGGGCTTGTCGAGTCGCTCGGTGCCGTGGCGGACGCGACCGGTCATGATGAGCGCCTTGGCCTGCGCCCGGGTGGGGGCGAGGCCGCGCACCACCAATAGTTCGTCGAGCCGGGTCTTGGCAGCCATGGCGTCAGCGTAGCTTCTGCCGCGCGGGCGACCAGCACGTTGTGCGGCCGCCGACTTCCTCGCGACGCAGCGGTTTCCCGGTCCGCGGACAACGCCCGCCGTCCTCCCAGCGGTGCCAGAAGAGCCACGACCGGGGGATGTGGTGATTGAGGTTCGGCGGCAGGTAGCGGCCTTTGCCCGCGATAGTGTCAAGGGCAAGCCGGCAGACTTTCTGGCATTCGCGGTGCAGCGTGCGCACCTCGGCGAGCGAGAGCGAGCCGGCGAGACGCTTCGGATGAAGAGCAGCACGCCAGAGCACCTCGTCGGCCATCCAGTTGCCGATGCCGGGGAAGCGCTCCTGCATCAACAGGACGGCCTTGATCGGCGCGCGGCCGCGTCGCTTCAGGAAATGGGTCACGGCCTCAACTGTGAATTGCCTGGACAGAATGGCCGGGGCAATCCGCGTCCACCACGCAGGCGGTTTGGGGCCGGTGGCGAAGAGCGCGCCGCCAAACATCCGGGGATCGTTGAACACCAGCTGGCGGTTCTTCTGCACCAGGACGAAATGGTCATGCTTGGTTGGGACGTAGGCTGTCGGCTCGACGCGCAGTTCGCCACTCATGCCGAGATGGATGCCCAGCCAGCCGCCGCCGCTGAAACGGAAGAGCATCTGCTTGGCGGAGGTCGCGGAGCCGATAAGCCGTGCGCCGGTGAGCTTTCGTTTCAGCAGGATCGTGCTGCAGCCACGAAAGACCTTTTTCC
The DNA here is from genome assembly GCA_035260745.1 of Lacunisphaera sp. Classification (GTDB taxonomy): domain Bacteria; phylum Verrucomicrobiota; class Verrucomicrobiia; order Opitutales; family Opitutaceae; genus Lacunisphaera. The sequence continues at coordinate 23,500 of DATFUQ010000175.1, forward strand.
CTTCGTGCAGCCGCACGGCGATGATCCTCCCGCCGTACCCGGCGCTCCAGCGTTTACGGAAAAACTCAACTTCGGCCAGCTCGGGCACGTTACTGGACGCCGACGAGTCCCTTCACCGCGTCGAAAAGCTTCTTCGAGTCGAAACCCACGCCGTCCTTGAACACGATCTCGGTCTTGCGGAGGTCGGAGATGTTTGCGGACGGGTCGCCGTTGACGACGATGAGGTCGGCGGCCTTGCCGGTCTCGAGGCTGCCGGTCTGCGCGTCGACGCCGAGGAGCCGGGCCCCGTTGAAAGTGGCCACCTGGATGGCTTCAACCGGGGTGAGCCCCGCCTCGACCAGCAGCTCGATGGCGCGCCAGTTGCCATAGCCGGCGATGCAGCCGCCGTAGCCGGTCGGGTCGGTGCCGGCCACGAGCAGTCCGCCGGCCCGGAAAAATTTAACCTCAAGCTGAAGGTTCTTCGCGAAAGCCGCCTTGCTGGTGGGGTTGTTCTGGACATTGACCGCGGCCCAGCGCGTCAGGTAGCTCTCGCGCAGCGGCGGGGCGAGGGTGTCGAGCTCGGCCTGGCTGGCGACGCGGCGGCCGGGCGTGAAGGTTTCGAAGATCGCGAGCGTGGAGGTCACGGCGATGTGCTTGCCGACCAGCAGCTGGATGAGGTCGTTGATGGCGGGTGAAGCGGGGTCGAGCGCCTCGAGGCTGCGGTAGTTGTTGACCGCGTTGGAAGGGTCGCCCTCCTTGCGGTTGGGCACCAGATCGGACATTGCCATGAAGCCGTGTTCGAGATTGTCGATGCCGAGCCCGGCGGCCTCGCGGTAGCTGACTTTCCCGATATGCCCGGTGACTTGCAGCCCGCGTTTGTGCGCCGCGTCAATCGTCGCCCGCATGAGGTTGAGCGGGAGGTTGACGTAGACCTTGACGGAGGTGAAGCCCTCGTCGGCCCAGTAATTGACCAGGCGTTCGGCGGCGGCCGCGTCGGCGACGGAATGCAACTGGGTGATGCCGGTGCCGGGGCCGTCAACGTAGGGCGTGGTGAGATGGAGTTTCGGGCCGGGCGTCGTGCCGGCGTCGATGTTCGTCTTCACCTGCAGGTCGGTGTAGGGCTCGATGCTGCCGGTGGTGCGTGCCGACGTGACGCCGGCGGCGAGGTAGAGCCGGGGAAAGGAGAACTCCATTTCGTTGATGTGAAACGGGCCCTTGGTGATCGAGGAATAGTAAAGGTGCTCGTGCACCATCACGAGGCCGGGCAGGACGGTTTTGCCGGTGAGGTCCAGTGTGGTGGCGCCGGCGGGGACCGGTGCATTGGCATCGGGGTTGATCGAGGCAATTTTGCCGTCGCGGAGGATGAGCGTCTGGTTTTCGAGCGGCGCGTGGCCGCGGCCGTCGATGACGCGCGCGTGGGTCAGCGCCACCACGGGCGCCCGCACCGCCACCAGGGGATCGGGTTGCTGCGCGGCGAGCGGGGCGGAGAAAAAAAGGCCGGCGGCCAAAGGAAGGAGGAAGCGGAAGGAGGGAATTTTCATGGTTGGAATATGTAGGAGCTTGCTTGCAAGCGATTCTTGCCGGTGGGCGTTCTTTATCGCCTGCGAGCAGGCTCCTACAAGTACGAGTCAGCGGATTTCCCAGTTGTAAGGATGCTTCGAGAGTGGACGGGTGCCGGTGGCGGTGATTTGGACTACATCCTCCCAGCGGCAGCCGCCGAGGCCGGGATAATAGAGTCCGGGCTCGACGGTCATGACCGAGCCCTTTTTCAGCGGATGGGAAATTGCCGGGGACATGCGGCCCGGGTCGTGGACCGCGAGGCCAAGGCCGTGGCCGGTGCCGTGAAAGAAACCGACCGAGCCGTTCTTGGTCTGCCTGGTCATATAGCCGGCATCGGCGAAACATTTCGTCACCGCGGTGTGCACCAGCCGGCCGTCAACCCCGGCGCGCATGACCTGGGTGGCGCGCTTTTGTGCCTCGCGCACGGTGGCGACCAGCCGGCGCTGCACCTCACGGGGGCGGCCCTTGAGGTAGGTGCGGGTCATGTCGCCAAAATAGCCGGTCTTCACGACCCGGGGGAAAATATCGATGATGATGAGTTCATGCGGCCGCAGCGGGCCGGAGCCGCGCTCGTGCGGATCGCAGGCCTGGTCGCCGCCAGCCACGATCGTGTCCTGCGCGTTGCCGCCCTGCTCCTTGATGGCCGTCTCGATGGCGAAGCGCAGGCGCTCCGAGGTGAGCGGCTTGCCCTGGTAAACCAGCTGGCGGCCCTTGATACGCGTGGCGCGGAGGATTTTTTCCGCGGTGATGTAGCCGACCGAGCAAAGGCGGTTGCCCTCGCGGATGCAGCCGGCCTCCCAAGCGGTCTTGATTTCACGCTCGGGGAAAAGGAGGCCGTTGGCGAAGACGAGTTTCAGCCCGAGTTGCCCGAGCTTGACGTAGAGCGCGGCGGGGAAGTCGTCCGCCACCCGGAAAGCGCGCAATTTGTAGGCGTGGGCCAGCGTGGCGATGGTTTCCGCGACGCCGGCCTTGGCGCCGTAGCGCTTTTGCGCGCGCGCCAGCCAGGCTTCGTGGGGCAGCACGACGTCGAAGGCGCCGGTCTTTTTGACGCGGCCGAATTCCAGCGCCCGTTGTGCGGTGATTTTTTTGCCACCAGCGCCAAAGGCGATGAACGGATCGTGGACCTCGACCCGGCCGAAATAGAGCATGTCGGCGCTGGTGTGCGTGTCGGTATAGAGGAGCGGGGAGGGGGATGGGCTCACAAGCAGAGTAGGGTTGAGTTAACTGTTGCGGCCATTAGCTAGGAATCACACCAAAACGCAAAAATGTTTTCCCGCTGCCGCCGCGCCCCGCTTTTCGCCCTCGCCCTGCTCACCGCCTGCGGGGGTTCCGACACAGCGAAGAACGCCGGTCCCAAGTCGGTGGACGATCGGTTTCCGATCAAGATCGGCGACCGCACCGTGCAGATGCAGGTGGCCGCACTGCCCCCGGAGCTGCAGAAAGGATTGATGTTCCGCCAGACGATGGGGGAGGACGAGGGCATGCTGTTCGTCTTCACCGCCCCGCAGCAGCAGGGTTTTTGGATGCGGAACACCACGTTGCCGCTCGACATCGGCTACATCAATCCGACCGGCGAACTGAAGGAAATCTACCCGATGTATCCGCTCGACGAGCGCTCGGTGACGTCGCGCAGCCGGAACATCCAGTTTTGTCTGGAGATGAACCAGGGTTGGTATGGGCGGAATGGAGTGAGGCCCGGCGCGAAGCTCGACCTCAAAGCCGTGGCCGAGGCGCTGAAGGCCCGCGAGCTCAAACCCGAGGCGGCCGGGCGGCGTTAGTTCTTCGCCGGCTCACCGCACCGGGCCGCCGTAATTGCGGTAGAATTCGTTCTGGAACAGCTCCCCCGGATCATAGTGCCGTTTCAACGCGAAGAATTTCCCGGCCTGCGGATAGGCGCGTTCGAACTGGGCCGGCGTGGCATGCGGACGATAGGGCAGGTAATAAGTGCCGCCGCAAGCGAGCGCCACGTTGATCAACTCGCGGGTAAATCCCGCCATGGCCTCGTCGGCCGCCGCGGTGCGGGGATAATGGTAAAGCATCACGAGCCCGAGCACCGGCTCGGTGGCGTAGCGCAGATAGGTGTCCGGGTCCGGGCGAACCTCCCTCACGGTGATGTTCAAGAGGTCAGGGTGATGGCGAGCGAAGACGGGCTTGGCGTTCTCGAGGAATTCGGCGAGCCGGTCGCAGGGCACGAAATATTCGTGCAGGATCTCGGTCGCGGCGGGGTCGCGATTGGCGAACCACTCCGACGGGTCGTCCATGATCTGGTTGCGCGAGAGGGCGTCACTACCGGTTTCGCCGATCTTGGTCTCAAGCCACCAGCGCAGGTTTTTGCCATAGTCGCTGCCGACGCTGCCGCGGAAGATCACGCGCTTGAGGGCCGCCGGGATCTCCACACGCAGGGTGTCCGTCGCGGGCCGGCCGGACTCCGTCCGGCGCAGCAGGATGATCAGCGCGTCGGTCAGAAAAGAGTCCGGGGCGACGCTGATGCGGCCGTAGGCCATGCCGGTGTCGGGCGCACTGTCGACCAGCCGGCGGTATTCCCGGGCGTAGCCGGCGGGCTTCACCCGGTGGGGCTCGGCACGGTAGAATTCGTTGGGCACGACGTGGAGTTCGACGTCGAGGATGACGCCGAAGAGCCCGTAGCCGCCCAATGCGAGCGAGAAGAGCTCGGCGTTCTGCGTCCGGCTGCAACGCACCACCTGGCCGTCGGCCTGCAGCAGCCGGAACGACTCCACCGTGCCGGCGATGGGCGGACAGCCGTGCTGCCAGCCGTGGCAGTTGACCGAAAGCGAACCGCCGACGGTGAAGTCGTTGTTCGACTGCATGACGGCGACAGCGAGGCCCTGCCGGTCGAGGAAGGGAATGACCTCCAGCCAGCGCGCGCCGGTGCCGACCGTGAGGAGGCGGCGGCCGGCATCGAGCGACATCCGGTTGAACGGGCGCATGTCCACCGCCAGCCCGCCGGCATAGAGCGTGTGTCCGCCCATCGAGTGCTGTGCGCCGCTGATGACAATCTTGCGGCCTTCACGTGCGGCACGGGCAACAAGCGCCGCCAGCGCCTTTTCCGCCTCGGCCGGGTCGGGAGGGACAGCGATGATCTCGGCGGCAGTTGTTTGATTCAGGCCACTGACGTCGCTTTGGCCGGCAACGCCGTGGGGTGGCGGGCCCGCGGGATCATTCCACCAGACCAAGGCGAGGAATAGGACGGGCCGGCCGATGAACCACGCCAGTGCGACGCCAAGAGCCAACAACAGAAAGCGCAGAGCGCGGCGCATGGCGGGCGGTCAGCGTGGACTACTCCTCGTCGCTTCCATTCTTCCGCCGCCGGTCGACTTTCTCGACCTTGAACTCGTCCTTCGGCAGCACGTTGTCGGTGACGACGACGGCGACGGGGGTCTTGGTCTTAACCCAGAGTTCGGATTCCTTGAAATATTTCGCGCTGCCGCTCTCGAGCGCCTCGCCGACGGACTTGACCGGCAGCAACTGGCCACGCTTGGAGGCGTTGAAGTCGTAGGCGCCCTTGAAAATCCGGTCGGCGGTGGAATGCGGGCTGGCGTTCTCGGGAATCTGCACCACCCAGCCGGTGAGGTCCTGCCGGGGCAATTGGCCCGCCGGGTCGGAGAGCAGCACGACGAACTGCTTCTTGGGCGCGGGCGGCTTGATGTCGTCGTCCGCGCTCGGTTGCGTGATGGAATTGAGTTCCTCGACGATTTCGCGGAGGAGGGCGGGGGAGATCTTGTGCTTCTTGAGGATCTCGGCGACGCGGCTGATTTCGATTTTGGCCATGGGAAAAGGCAGGATGAACCACGAAATACACGAAAGGACACGAAAAAAAGCAGAAGCATGATTTGCCCGAGAAGGGACAAACCCTGGTGGATAGATAGGGCCGCGGACGGAGCGCGGCAGCGCGAAGATGGCCAGCACGCCATGCGTGCTGGCTCCGAAGTGTAACGGAGGGGCGACCAAGCGGGCGCCCTCTGGGCGGCGCTGGGCGCAACACACGGATGGGCACGGATGACAAACCAAAGTTGAAGGGAGTGGCGGCTCGACAACAAATCCATCCGGGTTCATCGGTGTCATCCGTGGCGCAGAATCTGGACGAGCTATTCGATGTGGTGGACGAGCAGGACCGGGTGACCGGGCAGCTGACCCGGCGCGAGGTGCATGCCCGCAAGCTGCGGCACCGGGCGGTGCACCTGCTGGTCGTCAACCGCGCGGGCCGGGTGTTTCTCCAGCAACGTTCGATGGCGAAGGATTTGTTTCCCGGTGTGTGGGACTCGTCTGCCGCGGGGCATGTCGGCGCGGGTGAGGACTACGACGGCACGGCGCTGCGAGAACTGGAGGAGGAACTCGGCTGCCGGCCGGAGCGGGCGCCGGTGCGGCTGTTCAAGATCGAGGCCCGGGAAGAGACGGGCCAGGAATTTCTGTGGGTTTACCGGGTGGAGGCGGAGGGGCCGTTCACGTTGCAAAAGGACGAGATCGAGCACGGCGACTGGTTTACGGTGGCGGAGATTGACCGCTGGCTGGCGGAGCGGCCGCAGGAACTGGCTCCGGCCTTCCGGTTCATCTGGCCGAGGGCGCGGGAGATGCCGTGCTAACAACACACCCCGGCGCTTTGCGTCACCCCTCTCCAGGGTAATAATATACTTGACGCAGTGACTGAGTGTGCTACCTTAGGCGCATGAAAGAGACGCAATTTCCCGAGACGCTTATTGAGGCGGTCAAATACTTTGCCGAGGGCGACAACGCTTTTAACTTCGTGGTCACGCTCCGCTGGCCTAACGGGGTGTGCTGCCCGCGCTGCAACTCGTCCAACGTTGGCTTTGTCGCCACGCGCAAGCTCTGGGAGTGCCGGTCCTGCATGAAGAAGAAGCAGTTCACGGTCAAGGTTGGGACGATCTTCGAGGATAGCGCGCTGAAACTCGACAAGTGGCTGTGTGCGCTGTGGCTGATTTCCAATGCCAAGAACGGGATTAGCTCCTATGAACTTCACCGCTCGCTTGGCGTTACGCAAAAGACCGCGTGGTTCATGCTGCATCGCATCCGGCTCGCGTTGAAGGCCGGCAGTTTCGAGAAGATGGGCGGCGAGGTTGAGGCCGACGAATCGTTCGTCGGCTCCAAGTCGGTCAATCGGCATTTTGGGAAGAAAACCACGGGAACCGGCCCGATGGATATGACGGCGGTTGCCGGTCTGCTTGAGCGCGGCAAGGACGGGAAGCCGTCGCGGGTTAAAGTGCGTGTTGCCCGCTCGCGCCGGAAGGCCGATTTGCAGGCCAACATCCGTGAGAACGTTACGGAGGGTGCGGCTGTGTTCACGGATGCGCTCAAGTCCTACAACGGGCTTAACGATGCCTATACGCATGAGTTTATTGACCACGCCGAAACGTATGTTCGGGGACGCGTTCACACTAACGGCCTTGAGAACTTTTGGTCGTTGCTCAAGCGCACCGTTAAGGGCACTTACGTTTGCGTGGAGCCGTTTCATTTGTCGCGCTATCTGGACGAACAGGTTTTCCGCTTTAACGAGCGCAAGGACTGCGATGCCGGACGGTTTCTCAAAGCCGCCGCTGGCATCATCGGCAAAGGCATCTCGTATGCTGAGCTTATCGCAGGGAAAGGCGGTGAGGACCTTTTGCCGGACACGGCAGGGACGTGGTAAACGACGTGAATGAATATCATAAATCTGACGTTCGGCTTTCTTTCCGATGTCTTTCAATTAGCGCTTTCTTTTTCTTATTGTTTTCATGGACAGCCATGCCCGCCAGCACGCCCACCACTATGACAACGCCGGCAGCGAATAATTCGTCCGTTGATTTGGGCAAAAACGTGGAATTAGCGACAACTCGTGCTAGTTGGATTTTCCGCGCATATATGCTGACCATCGTTGTGGGTGCTGCCTTTTCATACTGGGTCTGGAAATCGGGCAATGATGCACAGTCCGCAGTCCAAGCCGAAGCAGCAGTAAGAATTGGTGAAGCCGATGCAGCGGGAAAGAAGGCGCAAGAAGCGGCGGGGATCGCAAATAAAGCAGCAGGTGAAGCAAACGAACGGACTAAGA
>DATFUQ010000176.1:0-2780 GCA_035260745.1 Lacunisphaera sp.
CGAGCTTCTGGGCGTTGAGGGAGGCTGCGGCAATCATGGCGGCGGCGAGGAGAATGATTTTTTTCATGGGAATTGATACTGCTGGGTTGCCGATGGACGGTGGGTTAGAAATTGACCTGCAACTGGCTGCGGACGCCGTCGGTCTTGGCCTTGGCGGTGGCGCCGGTGACCGTGTCCTTGGACTCGCCGTGGATGTAGCCGAGCTGCCACTTCACGTCGTTGCCGCGGAAGTAGTAGTTGAAGCCAAAATACCACTCGGATATCTTGTTCATCGTGCCGCCGGAGGGGGCGGAGCGGATGCCGTCGCTCAGGCTGACGCCGCGGCCGTCGGAATCCACCGATGTGTAGCGCGCGACGTATTCGAGGAATTCGCCGGGCTTGTAGGAGGGTTGGATCGAGTAGGCGCTGCCCTTGGAGCCCTGTGTGGCCGAGACGCCATGGTCATTTTTGCTGCTGAAATATTCAAACTGCAGGTCGAAGGGGCCCTTGGCGAAATCGGCGAAGGCGTTGTAGACGGTCAGGTTGTCACCTGCACCAAGGACTTTGCCGCCCTGGTCGGGCAGGTAACCGACCGAGGCACTGAAGGTGTAGGTGAAGTCCTCGCCGGACTTGCCGGTGTAGCCGAGGTTGCCCCAGTAGGACAGGTTGTTGTTGGCCGCCGTGCCAGCGCTGTTGACCCCGGCGATGGCATCCTCGTTCCGTTCCGGATTGGTCGCCGCGACGTTGTAGAATAAGCCATCCTTGATCCCGCCGACGAACACGCCGGTGCGATAGCTGCCGGCGCCGAGGCGGCGACCGTTGTTGCCTTCGACGAAATACCGCGTTGCCGGGGAACGTTCGATTGCCTTCAGACTGCCGCTGGAGGTATACCATTCCTCAAGGCCGAAGGGCACCTTGCGGAAACCGACGTCCACAAACAGCTCGTCATTCCTCCGCCAGGTGATCTTGGCCTCGTCGAAGGTCGAGCCGGCGAAATCATAGTTTAAGCTGGAACTCCAGCCGTTGCCGAGGTTGGCCTTGGCGCCGAGATAGATGCGGCGCAGGAGAAAATGGGCCGTGGGCCGCGCCGGGTTCACCGCGACGCCGTCAATGTTGGTGCTGAGGCCGGCATACTGGATCTGCATGCGCCCGGCGATCGAGAGACCGACCGTGCTCTTGCCACCTGAGATGGTCGAGACGACGGCCGCGCTGGCATCGCGAGCCAGGTCGGCCCGGAGATCCTCGGCCTCCTGGGCGTTGACCAGCCCCTTCTTCACGAGCAGGTCGATGAGGGGGCCGCTGTCTTGGGCGAAGACGGCGGTGGCGCAGAGGAGAGCGGCGGCGGCCGCGAGCAGTTTGGATTTAAGGTTGAGCATGTGATCAGTCCTGAGTTGAGCGTGGTTAAGAACGCGTCGCGGTGAAATGGCCGAAACGCGGGCGCAGAATAGGGGGCCTGTGTTACGGTTTCGTGACGGCTGTGTGACAAACGCGGAAAACGCGCCCCCTTCCCTGCTTTGCCGGTCTCAGCCGGCACCAGCCGCGTCGCCCGGGCGCGCCCCGGAATCTAACTAACCCCCGCGCTTCTCCGCGCCGCGCCCCTCGAGCAACGCCAGCAACAGGTCGTTCTTCACCAGGATGCCGGCGAGATTCCCCGTGGCCGGCTCCACGGCCGGCAGGGATTGCCCGGCATGCAGCGCAAATATCCGCAACGCCTCGGCCAGCGGAGCCGTGGTCGCCACCGAGGGCACGTCGTCGCGCAGAAGATCCCCGGCGATGACGTGCGTCGCCACCGCCGCATCGTTCAGGTAGGGTTTGATGTCGTGCAGCGAAATCGCCCCGGCGTAGCGGCCCTCCACCGTCGTCACATAGATCTCCTCCTGCCGAGACTGGAGGAATTCCGCGGCGATGGCCTCGAAGCGCGCGGTCTGCAGCACGCGCGTGGTCTGCGCCTTCACCAGATCGGCCACCACGCCGGGCAGGTGCACGGGCTCGGGTTCCTCCGCGGCCTTTTTCTTCAACGCCTCGCTGTAGAGCGACTGGTCCTCGATGCCGCGCGCCGTGTAGTAGGCCACCACGCTGCAGAGCATCAGCGGCATGATGATGTCGTAGCTCAGCGTCATCTCAAAAAGCATGATGATCGCCATGACGGGCGCGTGGCTCGCCGCCGCCAGCAGCGCGCCCATGCCCACCAGCGCGAAGGCCCGCGGGTCGGCCGCGCCCAGCGGCCAGACCGCGTTCACCGCGAAGCCGAACAGGTAGCCCAGACTGGCGCCCATGAAGAGTGTCGGCGTGAACACGCCGCCCGGCGCGCCCGAGCCGAACGAGGCCGCCGTCGCCGCCCACTTGCACACCAGCACCAGCACCAGCACCTGCCAGACCAGCTGGCCGTGCAGAATCTCCACCACCACGCTGTAGCCGTTGCCGCAGACATCCGGCACCCAGACCGCCAGCGTCCCCACCACCAGGCCGCCCAGGGCGAGCCGCGCCGGCAGGGGCAGATTGGTCGAGGAGAAAACGCGCTCGGCCTGCCGGAGCGAGCGCAGGAAAAACGGCGCCACGATGCCCGCCAGGACCCCGAGCACCACGAACGGCCCGATCTCCCACAGCGAATGCAGGGTGAACTCCGGCACGGCGTAGACCGTGTGGGCGTCCGAGAGCGCCCGCATGGTCAGCGTCGCCGCCACCGCGGCGACCGCCAGCGGCCCGAGGCTTTCCATGGCGATGGTCCCGAGAATGATCTCGGCCACGAAAAACGAGCCGGCGATCGGCGCGTTATACGCCGAGGCGATGCCCGCCGCCGC
>DATFUQ010000177.1:0-5634 GCA_035260745.1 Lacunisphaera sp.
CGGTCGCGACCTCGAGCCGGTAGAGCAGGTCCTCGCGAAACGTGCCGCGTTTCACCTCGGCGCGGAGATCGCGGTTGGTGGCGGCGAGGATGCGGACATCCACCTTCGTGGCGCGCTCGCTGCCGAGCTTTTCAATTTCCCCGCTCTCGAGGACGCGCAGGAGCTTGGACTGGACGGGCAGCGGCAGCTCGCCGATCTCGTCGAGAAAGATGGTCCCGCCGTGCGCGAGCTGGAATTTGCCCTGGTGGTCGGTGCGCGCGTCGGTGAACGCGCCCTTCACGTGGCCGAAGAGCTCGCTTTCCATGAGGGCGGGCGGGATGGCGGCGCAATTGACGCGGATGAACGGCGCCTTGGCGCGGGTGCTCCGGTCATGCAGGCGCTGCGCGACCACCTCCTTGCCGCTGCCGGTCTCGCCGGTGATGAGCACGGTGGCCTTGGTGGCGGCGATGCGGTCGAGCTTGTCGCCCAACTGCTTCAGGGCGGTGCTGTCGCCCAGCAATCCGGGGGCGGCGGGGGCGGCGCCACGCGCGGCCCCGGCCGTCGCCGGTTTGCCGCTGCCCGGCTGCCAGAGACGGGCGGCGGCATTGAGCAGGTTGCGGTCCTCGGGCGAAAATTCCTGCCAGCCGGCGGAGCGAAGCAGGACGACGATGGGGGCGGGCCCGGCGCCGCGCGCACTCGGCGGGCGCAGAGGGGCGACGAGGTAGTGCCATTGCCCGAGCTTCTGCTGGTAGTGGGCGAGATCGGCGGCGGAGTAGGGCGTGGCCTCGGGCAGTTGCTGGAATTTGTCGAGCAGGTAGGCGGCGAACTTCGGGACGCCGCGCGATTTTTCCGCCATCGCCGTGAAGGCGAGCGCACCGGCGGGCGAGTAGTATTGGACCACCTGGGCCCGGACCGCATCAAGCAGCAGCTCGAGCAATTGCTGCGCGGCCTCGGCGGGGTCGATGCCCTCCGTCAGGCGGAAACAGAGATGATACAGCGCGGCGAGGTGCCGGTCCTGGCGTTGGTCGGGGAATTCCGCGCGGTGCTTCCGGGTTTCGTTGGGCGCTTCCTCGGATTCGCCCGACTTGGCGGCGGGCGGGGCGGAAACCGGCCGGACAAAACCCGCGGCCAGTTGCAATTCGACCTTGCCGATGCGCACGCGGTCGCCGGGGTGGAGCGCGGCGCTCTGGCGCGGCACGCCGTTCACGTGGATGCCGTTGCGGCTGCCCAGGTCGCGGAGCTGCACGCCCTCGGCCCGGACCTCGATCTCGGCGTGGTGGCGCGACACGGAGACGTCATCGAGCACGATTTTGTTTTCCAAGGCGCGACCGACGTTGGTGACGCCCTCCCCGAGAGCGAAAGTGGCCTTGGTCTGTCCACCCACGAGCAGCAGGAGGGTGGGGTTGCTGGGAGATCGAAGCATACGTGATGCGGCCCGACTTATGCGGGAAGGGCGGCGCGGAAGGAAGGCTATTTCTCGATGGAAAAGGCTGGCCGGGGCTGATTTCTGGATTGCCGAGGGAGGTTGGGGCAAATTGCATGGCACGGTGCTAGGCACCCGTGCATCCCCCCGCCCGTCCGTTTGTAGGCGCTCTTGGCACGGCGTTTGCCATAGCAGGATAAAGCACACGATTTCCCCCCGTTCCCTCCACTTGCCCCCATGAAAAATCGCATTGTTCCCTCCCTCCTCTTCACCAGTGTCGCCCTGCTGCTCGCCGGCTGTGAATCCGACCAGGGTCCGTCCCCCGCCGTTGCCCAGTCCGCCACCGCGATGGGTGACAGCCGCGGCAAGGAAATCCAGCCGGCACCCGAAACCAAATCCTATGCCGGCAAGAAGGATGTTTTCCAAGGGGCCGAATACGACCCGGGCATGGGCAACGCGCCCGCGGGCGCGAAGCAGGTCCAGTTGCGCGTCGGCGAAGTGATCGAGGTTTTCCACGGCAGTTTTGCCCTGGGTGACGGCAAGCGCGAACTGGCTTTCTACCTACCTGCCGAGGCCCGCTCGGTCGTTCAGCTCGTCGTGGAGACGAAGGGTCTTACCCGCACCTATTTCCTCAAGGCGGTCGGCCAGGGCGATACTGTCGGCGGGGTGGTGGAGCGCCGCTGGCTCGACAGCGCCGGTTACAACCCGGTCGACACTGCCGCCGAGGCCCGGATCCAGGCCGCCGTCAAGGCCGCGCCCTATCTGATCTCCGTGACCAACTGAGGATTTTCCCATGAAAAACTTTTTCGCCCGCCTCCTTTCCTGCGCCGCCCTTGGGGTGATCATTTTGTCCGCCGGCTGCCGCACGGTGGATGAAGGCCCGGTCATCCCGACCAATCCCAACCAACCCCCGGTGATCACCGGCAAGGAGCCGGAGCACGCGCCCATCCCGCAAAAAACCGTCCCCGAGGGCGATTCCAGCCTGAGCCACCCCAAACCCGACGAGCGCATCGACCAGCCCAAGGGCTGAACCGGAGAACACACCATGGGCTTCTACAATCAGCGCTGCCCCAACTGCAGCAAATCCGTCTCGAAGGATGCCGACTTTTGCAACGCCTGCGGCTGCCCCACGGCCACCGCCTGGAGTTCCTGCCACAAATGCGGCTCCGCGGTGGGGGCGGAGTCCAAGTTTTGCTGGAAATGCGGTAGCGAGCAGAATCCGGCCAAGCGCCAGCAATTCTACGGTGACCGCTGGCACCGCTCGCCCGACGACTTCGCGGCCCGCGTCGAGCTCAAGACGCCCGCCGCCACGCTGCACCGCGGCCTGCAGGTGGACGAGGGTACCCTCGCCCTCGTGTTCCAGAACGGCAAATACAACGGGCAGCTCGAGCCCGGCTACCACAGCTTCGACAATTTTGTCTCGCGCCTGCTCGGCTTCGACAAGGGCAAGGAGGCCCATGCCGTCCTGATCGACACCCGCGCCGCCGAGGTGGACTTCATGCTCGAGGACATCCGCCTCAAGAACCAGGTGGCGGTGGACGCACGGCTGCGCCTGCTCTTCCAGGTGCGCGAGCCGAAGCTTTTTGCCGAGCGCGTCATCGCCGGCGCCGGCGATTTTCACACCAGCGACCTGACCAATCGTTTCCAGGGCGACGTGCGCGCCGCCGTGCAGGCCGCCGCGCAGGAGCACACCCTGGACGAGGTTCTCGTCGCCGCCAGCGCCCGGGAGTTGATCGAGCGCGAACTGCAGGGGCGGCTCGAGGCCGCCCTGGCCCCTTTCGGTCTCGCGCTGGAGGGCGTGCGGCTGGCGGAATTCGGCGGGCCCGCCGTCAGCGAGCTCCGCAGCAAGCTCGGCGACATCGACCGGCTCAACCGCGAACTGCAGGCCAACCGCCTGCTGGCGGACGCCACGCGTGCCGGCAAGATCGACGCCTACCGCGACGAGCAGCAATTAAAGGACACCTTTGACCGCATCAGCCACGAAATGGGGCTCAACGACTCGGCGCGGACGGAGGACCGCAAACGCTTTGTCCAGGCTTTGGAACAAAAGACCACGCTCGAGGGACTCCGGCTCGACTATGAGGCCCGCCGCGCCGAGATCGTCAACCGGCTCGACGAACAGAAGCTCAGCCACCAGGCGGAGATTGCCGACGCCATGCAGAAGATCGAGCTCCGCCGGGCGGAATTCGCCGAGGACATGCGCCAGCAGCGCGAACGCTTCCAGGACGCGCAGGTGCAGCAGGTCGGCCAGGCCAGGACCGACCTCGAGGTCGCGCGGCAGGGCATCGATGCGCTGAAGCTCGTGAAGCAGGCCAAGCTCGAGGCCCGCGAGAAGGAGGAAAAGCTCGACCTCGAGCTCGAGGCCGGGCGCCTGCAGCTCCGCGGCAACGCCAGCATGCAGGCCCTGCTCGCCACGCTCGACGGCGAGAAGGCCGACCGCATCCTCAAGCTCGCCGAGCTCGAGATGCGCAAAGGTCTCTCGGTGGAGCAGGCCATGGCCATGGTCGCGGAAAAATCCCCCGAGATTGCCCCCGCCATTGCGGAGGCCATGCGGGCCAAATATACCAAGGGCCGCGAGGGCGGCGCCGGCGGCAAGGAATAATCCAGCCTGCGCGCGCCATGTCCGATCTCGATTTCGGCGCCACGACTTTCGCCGATCGTCCGTTTGGTGGCACAGCATCTGCCCAGATAAGTTTCCGCCCATCCCCTCCCGCCCATGAATCCTGAAATCACCCTGACCCGCCTGACCGGCTTTGGCCGCGGCAAGAACGAGAAATTCAACCGCGAATCCGTCAGCCTCGGCACCGACGCCGGCTGCGACCTGCGCTTTGATCCGACCTGGGACAAGACGGTCTCCGCGCGTCATCTGCAACTGGACTGGAAGTCGGGCCAGCTCTGGCTCACCGACTCCAGCAAGGCCGGCACGCTGCTGCGGGGGCAGAAGGTGACCAGCGCCGCGGTCGCGCCCGGCGCCGAGATCGAACTCGGGGCCGGCGGGCCAAAAATTAAGGTGGACTATGTGAATGCGAATGCGAAGCCGCCCGCGGCACCCGCGCCGGCGGCCCGGACGGCCGAGCCGCCGCTGGTGATGCAATCCGCGGCTGTTGCGCCGGCGGCGGCTCCGATGGCCGCGGCGGCAGCGGGTTCGGCCAAGTCCGGTGCCGGGACCCCCGGCTGGGTGTGGGGGCTCGTGGCCGCGCTGGTTGTGGGGATTGCCGCCGTGGTTGCCTTCAACCGGCAGCCGACCCCGAAGCAGGAGGAGGCGCCCGAGGTGGCCCTCGCGCGGGTTGCCCGGGAAAACGCCGACGCCGTCGCCCTCGTGGTGCTCATCCATCCGAAGTTGAACAACGGCCAGCCCGAGCCCATCGCCACGGCCTGGGCGGTCGGTCCCCATGTCTTTGCCACCAATTCGCATGTGACGACGCCGGTGAAGGAGGTCCTCGACAACGGCGGCTCCGTCTACCTGGTGATCAACCGCAATCCGGACAAAAAGTTGAAGGTGACCAAGGCGGTCATCCATCCCCGCTATGACAAGGAGGAGCTCAACTTTGAGGGCAAGCCGCACGCGGCGCCCGCGTATGACGTGGGGTTGCTCTATACCGATGACACCGCCCCGAAGGTCTTCAAGCTGGCTCCCCGCGCGGAGCTGGAGAAACTTGATTCCGGCTACCGCGTCGGCTTCCTGGGCTTCCCGATGGAGGGCATGTCGGGCGGCGGCGTGGAGATGCGCAGCCCGGTGGCGACCATGCAGTCGGGCATCATCACCTCGGCGACCGATTTCTGGCTGTCCCAGGCGTCGTTCGAAAAACGGCTGCTGGTGCAGCACAACCTCGGCGCCGCCGGCGGCGCGAGCGGCAGCCCCATCTTCAACTCCAACGGGGAGGTCGTGGCCATCCTCAATGCCGGCAACATCATCGGCTCGGTCTCGTTCGAGACCGGCAAAATCGCCCGCGCGCCCTCCGCCGTCATGGTCAACTTTGCCCAGCGCATCGATCTGCTCCGCGACATCTGGCCCGAGTATCCCAAGTAATAATCTGCTGTCGACCACCCGGCCGCCGCGATCCCTGTCGCGCCGGTCCGACCACGCCATCATGAAATCCGCCGGAAACAATCCGCCCTGCCGGTTCGAGTGGGCCGCCCTCTCGGACATCGGCCAGCGCCGCAAGAACAACGAGGATTCCTGGGGAGTGTTCAGCCTTGATGGAGGCCAGGCGGAGTCTCTCCAGGCCTCG
>DATFUQ010000178.1:0-9360 GCA_035260745.1 Lacunisphaera sp.
GACCGGACCCGTTTCACGCGGAATGTCATGGCCGGTCACCCGCACGATGTCGTGGGCTGGGACGGCTACCTGTATCCGTTCACCTTCAACGCGAATGATTTTGAGCCCATCACCGGCACGGTCCATCTGCCGCCGCCCATCCACCAGACCTTTGAGATGCACGGCTTTGTCATGTGCACCTTCGCGCCGCGCTACCTCGACCACCACCCCGAGGCCATCAAGGTGCCGTGGGCGCACGACAACACCGAGGCGGACGAGGTACTCTTCTATGTACGCGGCAACTTCGGCTCGCGCAAGGGCGTCGAGCCCGGCTCGTTCACGCTGCACCCGCAGGGTATCCCGCACGGCCCGCACCCTGGCACGACGCTCAAGAGCTTCGAGCACGCCCGCACCGAGGAACTGGCCGTGATGTTCGACACGCAGTTCCCGCTGGAGCTGACCGTCGAGGCCCTCGCGATGGACGACCCGAACTACCCGCTCAGCTGGTTGGGTTGATTATTGGACAGGATTAACCAGATTTGGAGGATTCAAGGCGACAGCATGAATCTCTCCTGTTTAATCCAGTCAATCCCGTCAAAAAAATGATTCTCGATTTCGAAAAGCTCACGCCCCGCGAAGCCCACCCGTGGCTGATCAACGCCATCACGCCGCGGCCCATCGCGTGGGTCTCGACCATCTCCGCCGCCGGCAAGACGAACCTCGCGCCGTTCTCGTTCTTCCAGGGCGTGTGCGCCAGCCCGCCCACGCTGCTGTTCAGCGGGGCCAACGACCGCACCGGCCGGAAGAAGGACAGCGTCATCAACGTCGAGCAGGTGCCGGAGTTCGTGGTCAACATCGTGCCCTACGCCCTGCGCGAGGTGATGAACCTGACCTCTGCGCCGTTGCCGCACGGCGAGAGCGAGTTCGAGAAATTCAACATCGCGGCCGCGCCGTCGCTCAAGGTCCGCCCGCCGCGCGTGGCTGCGGCCCCGGTGGCCTTCGAGTGCAAGCTCGACCGCATCGTCCGCATCAACGAGGGCCCGCTGGGCGGCAACGTGGTGTTCGGCACCATCGTCTGCGCGCACATCAGCGAGGCCGTCCTCGGCCCTGACGGGCAGATCGATCCCAAAAAACTCGACACCATCGGCCGCATGGGCGGCGATTTCTACACCCGCACCACCGAACTGTTCGCCATCCACCGCCTTACTTGAAATAAACCACGAAGGACACGAAGCGCATGAAATCATACCCGCATTTCTCTTCGTGAACTTCGTGTTCTTCGTGGTTAAATAAAATCTCCCAATGGCTGAAATCGTCATTCTTTCCGCCACCCGCACGCCGCTCGGCGCCTTCCAGGGTGCTTTTGCCAATGTGCCCGCCGCGCGGCTCGGCGCTGCGGCCATCAAGGGCGCCGTGGCGCAGGCCGGGGTTAATCCCGCCGACATCACCGATTGCCTGATGGGCAACGTGCTCCAGGCCGGGCAAGGCCAAGCACCCGCTCGCCAGGCTGCGATCTACGCCGGGCTGCCGCAGTCCGTTCGCTGTGTCACCGTGCACAAGGTTTGTGGCTCGGGCATGCAGACGGTCATCGGCGCGTCGCATTTCCTCGCCAACGGGATGGGCACGATCGCCGTGGCCGGCGGCATGGAGAACATGTCGCTCGCGCCCTACCTGTTGCCCAAGGCCCGCGACGGCTACCGCATCGGCCACCAGCAGATCGTCGACTCGATGATCACCGACGGGCTGTGGGATCCGTATAACAACATTCACATGGGCAACTGCGCGGAGAAATGCGCTGCGAAATACAGCTTCACTCGCGAGCAGCAGGACGCCTACGCCGTCGAGAGTTTCAAGCGCGCCAACGCCGCGCAGAAGGATGGCCGCTTCGCCCGGGAGATCACGCCGGTCGAGATCACCGAGGCCAAGGGCAACGTGACCAAGGTCGAACACGACGAGGGCCCGGCCAAGGTGAAGTATGACAAGATTCCCGGGCTCAAGCCGTCGTTCCAGAAGGACGGCACCATCACGTCCGCCAACGCTTCCTCCATCAACGATGGTGCCGCAGCGCTCGTCCTTGCCACGGCGGACACCGCCAAGGCGAAGAACCTCAAGCCCGTCGCGCGCCTCGCCGGCTTCGGCGGCCACGCGCAGGACCCGGTGTGGTTCACGACCGCGCCGGTGCAGGCGACGCAGTCCGCGCTCAGCCGCGCCGGCTGGAAGGTTTCTGATGTCGATCTCTGGGAGGTGAACGAGGCTTTCGCCGTCGTGCCGATGGTATTCATGAAGGAACTGAACGTGCCGCACGAGAAGCTCAACGTTCGCGGTGGCGCGATCTCGCTCGGCCATCCCATCGGCGCCAGCGGCGCGCGCATCCTCGTCACACTCATCGCGGCGCTTAAGGAGCGCGGGCTCAAGCGCGGCGTCGCCGCCATCTGCATCGGCGGCGGCGAGGGCCTGGCTGCCTGCGTGGAGCTTGTTTAATTAACCACGAAGGATACGAAGAGCACGAAGTCATACCCCATCTTCTTCGTGAACTTCGTGGTTGAAAATCATTCCCTCGTGGCTCCATGAGCAAAGTCTACCCCAATGCCCCGGCGGCCCTCGCGGGCCTGTTGCACGACAACATGACGCTTGCCGCGGGCGGGTTCGGGCTGTGCGGCATCCCGGAAAATTTGATCGTCGCGCTGCGCGACAGCGGTGTGAAGGGCCTGACCATTGTCGGCAACAACGCCGGCGTGGATGACTTCGGCATGGGCATTCTCCTGAAGACGCGACAGGTAAAGCGGGTCTTCGCGTCCTACGTGGGCGAGAACAAGGAATTCGAGCGGCAGGTGCTGGCGGGCGAGCTCGACCTGCAGCTCGTGCCGCAGGGCACGCTCGCCGAGCGGCTGCGCGCGGGCGGCGCGGGCATCCCGGGGTTCTACACCCGCACCGCTTTCGGCACCAAGCTGGCCGAGGGCAAGGAGACCAAGGTTTTCGACGGCAAGGAATACGTGCTCGAGCCGGGCATCAAGGCCGACGTCTCGCTCGTGAAAGCGTGGAAAGGCGACAAGTCCGGCAACCTCGTCTACCGGAAGACCGCGCGGAATTTCAACCCCATGATCGCGACCTGCTCGAAGATCTGCATCGCCGAGGTCGAGGAACTCGTCGAGGTGGGGGAGCTGGCGCCCGACCAGATCCACACGCCCGGCATCTACGTGGACCGGATCATCCAAGGGCCGCGCTACGAGAAGCGGATCGAGTTCCGCACCGTGTCGGGCAGCGCCGTCTCGAAGAAGGAATCTCCCGTTCGCGATTTGATGGCGAAGCGCGCCGCGCAGGAATTGCGCGACGGCTACTACGTCAACCTCGGCATCGGCATTCCGACGCTCGTGGCGAACTTCATCCCCAAGGGCATGAACGTCACGCTGCAGTCCGAGAACGGGCTGCTTGGCATCGGCCCGTTCCCGACCGACGACCAGGTCGATCCCGACCTGATCAACGCCGGCAAGCAGACCATCACGACCATCCCCGGCTCAGCTTTTTTCTCGAGTGCCGATTCGTTCGCGATGATCCGCGGCGGACACATCGACCTCTCGATCCTCGGCGCGCTGGAGGTGACCGACACCGGTGACATCGCGAACTGGATGGTGCCCGGCAAGATGGTCAAGGGCCCCGGCGGCGCGATGGATCTCGTGGCCGGAGTGCGGCGCGTCGTGGCCGTGATGGAGCATTGCGCGAAGGACGGCAGCCCGAAGATTTTAAAGCAATGCACGCTGCCCATCACGGGGCAGGCCGTGGTCAACCTCATCATCACCGACCTGTGCGTCTTCGAGGTGAAACCAAATGGCGGCGGGCTCGTGCTCACGGAGCTGCATCCCGGCAGCACGGTCGAGGATATCCGCGCGAAGACCGGCGCGCCCTTCACCGTGGCGGCTGGCGTAGAAAAATAGCTTTTCATCACCCCGGCATTGCCACCGCCCGCCGAACACTCTTTGCTTTTTCTTCTATGAAACATCCCCGCTGCCTCCTCGCCGCGCTCGGTCTGATCACCGGCGCCCTGCTGCCGCTCTCCGCAGCCGAACCCGCCAGGCCCGTCGCGCCCCGCTTCAGCGCGGGCAACATGGACCCGACCGTCGACCCACGCGCCGATTTCGCGCACTATGCCTGGGGCAACTGGCAAAAAAACAACCCGGTGCCGGCCGACAAGTCGCGCTGGGGCGCCTTCAATGAGCTCGACCAATTCAACCAGGCGGGGCTCAAGGGCATCCTGGAAACCGCGGCCGCCCGCTCGCATGAGCCCGGTTCGGTGGAGCAGAAAGTCGGGGATTTCTTCACCTCCGCGATGAACACCACGGCCATCGATGCCGCCGGGCTCAAGCCCGCCGCGCCCGAGCTGGCGCAGGTCGCCGCCATCGGCTCGACCGCGGATCTCGCCCGCACGCTGGCCGCCCTGCACAACCACGGCGTGACCGGCTTTTTCCGCGTCTTCGTCGATGCCGACGAGAAGAACAGCAATATGAACGCCTTGCAGGCCAACCAGGGCGGGCTGAGCCTGCCGAGCAAGGACTACTACTTCGGCGAGCAATTCGAGAAGCAGCGCGCCGCCTTCCTCGAGCACGTGACGAAGATCTTCACCCTGGCCGGCGACACCCCGGAGGCCGCGGCCGCCGGGGCCAAGACGGTCTTCGAGGTCGAGAAATCACTTGCGACCAACGCCCGGACACCCGTCGAGCTCCGCGACTCGCTCGCCAACTACAACAAGATGACCACGGCGGAACTCGCGGCGAAGCTGCCGGCGTTTCCGCTGACCGCCTATCTTGCAGAGCGCGGCATCAGTGGCCCGGCCGCCGCCGATATCATCGTCGGCCAGCCGAAATTCTTCGACGGCCTGCAGGAGCAGCTGGCCGCGCGCCCGCTGGCGGACTGGAAAGTCTATCTGCGCTACAAGGTGCTGCGCGCCGCGGCACCTTACCTGGCCGCGCCCTTTGAGGCGGAAAGTTTCCACTTTTACAGCACGGTCCTCCGCGGCACCCCCGCGATGGAACCCCGCTGGCAGCGGTCCGCCCGGGTGGTGGACGGCCAGATCGGCGAGGCGCTCGGCCAGCTCTACGTCGCCCAATACTATCCGCCCGAGGCCAAGGCCCGGATGGAGGAGCTGATCCGCAACATCACCGCGGTGATGCATGACCGCCTGAAAAAAGTCGACTGGATGACCGAGCCCACCCGCCAGAAAGCGCTCGCCAAGTTCGACCGCTTTTATCCCAAGGTCGGGCATCCGGAAAAGTGGCGCGACTACGCCAAGGCCCCGATCCAGCGTGAAAGTTACTACGCGAACGTGCGTACCGCGACCGAGTTCGAGGTCAAGCGCACCCTGGCCCGGCTCGGCTCGCCGGTGGACAAGGCCGAGTGGGGGATGACGCCACCGACGGTGAACGCCTATTTCGACCCGACGGCCAACAACATCAACTTCCCCGCCGGCATTCTCCAGCCGCCGTTCTTCGACTTTTCGCTGGATGACGCCGTCAACTACGGCGGCATCGGGGCGGTCATCGGCCACGAGATCACGCACGGCTTCGACGACCAGGGCCGCCACTACGACGCCGACGGCAACCTCGCGGAGTGGTGGACGGAGGCCGACGCCAAGGAGTTCAAGGCCCGCGCCCAGAAGGTGGTGGACCAGTTCAACGGCTATGAGGTGCTGCCCGGCGTGCACGTCAACGGCGAGCTGACCCTCGGCGAAAACATCGCCGACCTCGGCGGCATCACCCTCGCCTACGAGGCGCTCGAGCGCTCACTGGTGGGCAAGGAACGCAAGCTCATCGACGGTCTCACGCCCGAACAGCGCTTCTTTATCTCGTGGGCGCAGGTCTGGCGCCAGAACACGCGCGAAAGCGAGGCCCGGCGTCTCGTCACCATTGATCCGCATTCGCCCGGCCCGTTCCGCGCCATCGGCCCGCTGGTGAACTTCCAGCCGTTCTACGACGCCTTCGGCATCAAGGAAGGCGACCCGATGTGGGTGAAGCCCGAGCTCCGCGCGAAGATCTGGTAAGCTACGGCTTCTTTCAGGCTTTTAGCCCGCGCCTGTCCGGCGCGGGCTTTTTTCTTCACGCCGCGGGCGGCTTGGGCAGGAGCTTCGCCACGACCACGAGCAGCACCACCACGACGAGCGCCAGCGCGGCCCAGAAAACATAGCCGCCGTTGAGCCGGGCGAAGGGATTTCCGGAGACGGTGCTCTGCTCACCGGGGCCGACGTGCGCCACGTTGCGACCCGAGGTGAGCAACTTCATGGCCACGAGGTTGAGGTCGTAGCGCGGGGGGTTGGCCGCCGGGTTGCCGTAGGCGAGCGTGAAGCCTTCGGTTTCCACAACCTTAAAGATCAGCCGCACGACCGGATAGACCACCTGCACGGCGCCAAGCGCGATGGCCGGGTTGTCGCGGTTGTCGGTTTCGATCCAAAGCGTGTCGCTCCGCGCCCGGGTAAACAGGTTCAAGACCTTGGTCTCGGGCACGCCGGGCTCGGGCGTGCGGTGCCACTCCTCCGAGGTGAGAACGCTGTCATAGGCGCGGCCATCGGCGCCGGTGAGTTTTTCATAGATGCGGATCTGGCGCTCGAAAAGCGGTGTGCCCGAACTCAACACCAGGCGCGGGATCGGCAGGCCGGCCTCGGGGAGATGAAGCTGCCACACGCTGAAAGTGGGGCGCTTTGGATCCGGGGCGGCGACCGGGGTCAGGGTCACCGACCGGGCGAGCGCCGGCTGCTCGAGCACATAGGGAATCTGATTGCCGGCGAGCAGCAGGCGCAGGTCGGCAAAGTCGGGCCGGGACTTGGCGAGCGCGGCGAGGTCGAGTTCCAGTTCCTGCACGCCGAGGCGGGCGATCTGGAGCGACTTGCGGTAGGACCAGTCCTTCGTGTCGAGCGGTGCACCCGTCAGCGGCACGTCGGGCAGCGGGGCGGTGCCCAGCGACTCGCGCGGGTGGTAATCCGGCATGTCCTCCAGGCTGCCCGGGATGACGGGAGCGGCGCTGGCCGTGCGCATTTCCCCGGCGAAGGCGGCGAGGTCGTAGTGCGGGGCCGTGGCCTGCGGGTTGCCCGAGAGCAGCGTGTAGGCGCCCGCGGCCGGGGCCATGAACAGCAGGCTGACCGGCCGGCGCTTCAGGCGGACGCCCTCGAGGGCGAGCGGCGGCGAGTCGCCATTGTGGATGTGCACGAGCAGCTCGCGCGTGAGCGGCGTGAAGTCCAGCGGCAGCTCGAGCTGGGCGCGGGCCGGCGCGCCGTCGAGGGCGACGCGGTAAAGCGTGCCGGAGCCGATGGTGCGTTCGCCCGGAAGCGCGTCGCGCACCTCGCGGACCGTGACGGTGACGCGCCGCATGAACAGCGGTTCCTTGGTCTCGAAGGCCAGGGCGGCGAGCGGCAGATGGCGGCCGTCAAGGGCGAGGGTGAGCACGGTCTCGCCCGCAAATTCGTCGCGGCTGGTGATGCTCGCCCCCACCGGCACCAGCGCGGGCGCCGGGCCGGCGGCGAGGCTGAGCCAGGCGCCGGTGAAGGGCAGCGCCAGCGCACGGTTGTCCGATACGGTGACACGCACAAACGCCGCGGTGTGTCCGCCGAGATCGAGCGTTAGTTTTTCCGCGCCCCACTGGCGGAAGATGGGCACACCCTGGTCGAGGGTCGTCCAGTTGGCCTTCTCGTCGGAGATCTCGACCCGCACCGCTCGCAGGAAAAACGGGTCAGGGGTCTCCAGGGTCAGCGCCGCCAGCGGATCCTTGGTGCCAGTGATGATCTTGATCTGCGTGGCGCCGTATTCCAGCCTCACATCAAGGTCGGCGGGACGGATGCGTCGGGCCGTCGGGATCGGCGGATTGTCGAGGAGCAGCGCGATCTCGCGGCTCGCGGCGTCGATGACGCGCAGATCCTCCTGCCGCGGCCCGGCGGAATCGAAGGACGCCGGTGGCAGTTCCACGCGGACCAGGCCGGGTGCGGCGACGTTGAATGACTGCTGGTGCTGCCACTCGGTGGGCGCGAGCGCGGCGTGGCCGGCGACGGCAAACAGGGCGAACAGGTTAGGCAGAAGGCGGAAGGGATTTTTCATTGCTGGGCAGAAAGCGCTGGTAGGCGAACGACGCGAGGATGGCGATGACCGCCACGGCGAACAGTGTGCCGATGCGGTAAAGCGCCTCGAGCCGCGCGAGATCGTGAAAGAAAAGCTTGAGCAGCGCGACACTGAGCAGCGCGATGGCCGCGTAGCGCGCGGCGCTGGTCTGCTTCCAGATGCCGGCGCCCAGGAGGCCGAGCGCGAAGAGCGCCCAGGCGATGGTGTAGGTCATGTCGCGCGCAAAATTGCCGGAAAACTGCAGGGCCAGCGCCTGCGCGCCGGGCGCGGTGAAGTAGTCGGCGATCTCGATGTTGAGGAGCAGGAACGCGAGGACGACCCCGAGGGCGTGGAAGAGCGGCGGGGCGTTGATCCCGAGCACGCGCTCGCGCGGTGGGGCCAGCAGCCGGGCCCCGGTGAACAGCGCCGCGGTCGCGAGGCCGTAGGCGTAGAGATACCAGTTGAAAATGGCCGTGTCGCCGCGGACATGGTAGCCGAGGACGGCGCGATTGAGCCCCAGCCGCACAAAGGCGGTGACGAGCAGCACGGCACCCACCGCGCGCAGGCCCGGATGCGGAACACGGTGGAAAAGCCAGAGCAGCGCCGCGCCCTCGAGCGCCCACGCCACGGTGAGCCACTGGCGCTCAAACTGGATGGGAAAGATGAGCGTGATGAAGAACAGCGCCACGCCGCCGAACCACGCGAGCTGGTTGAGGCGCTTCGGGTTGTCGGCGGGCACGCCTTGCAGGATGGCAACGAGGCTGCCCAGCGGCGCGACCACGAAGAGCGCCGGCACCGCGCCGAGAAAATCGTTCGGCCATGCCGCCTTGATCGCCTGGTAAACCATCCAGAAGTGCGCGAGGCCGCTCGCCGCCGCCACGGCCCACGGTCCGGTGAGCCGGGCGAATTCCCGCCGGAAGAGAAACGGGTAGGCGGCGAACACCGCATAGAAGCTCACATACCAGACCAGCGGCAGCGCCGCCTCCTTCGCGTCGAAGTGGTTCGCGTGCCAGGCATATTGGAGCGCGGCCATGCCGGCGAGCGCGCAGGCCGGCAGCCATTCGATGACCAGCAGCCGCGCCAGCCCGAGCGTGAGCACGACGAGCAGCAGGCCGAGCCCGAACACGGCCGACGGGTCCGGCACCGACAACCGTGCGCACACCATGATGAGCAGCAAAAACGGCAGCAACGAGGCGAAGGCGGGGATCTGCGCCCGGGCATCGCCGAAAACGGGCGAAAACCGCCGGTCGCCGGCGGGCAGCTTGTCGCCCAGCTTGCGCACGAGCCACAGGCTGGTGGCGAAGAAGAA
>DATFUQ010000179.1:0-4883 GCA_035260745.1 Lacunisphaera sp.
AGGTGATCCCCAGGCCGAGCAGGCACCCGTTGCCGAGCAGGTGGTAGTTGCGCCGGATCATCGCCTTGGTCCACCCGAAGCCGTCCATCAGCTTGTTCATGTCGCCGCCCTGGTCGCCCTCGCCGTTGATCATCGAGCCGAAGGGAATCTCCTCGAGGCCGTGGTAGATCTTGTCCCACCTCAGGTAGATGTTGACGAAGGCGGACGCCCCGATGAGGAAGAAAACATAGCGGCACGCGCCCCACTTGAATTTCTCCGGCAGCTGCACGAAAAAAAACGCCATGAAGAGCGCGCTCAGGTAGAACTCGCCCCCGACGCCGCCGAACGCGCTCCACCAGAACTCCTGGTCCAGTTCGCGCATCCGCCACGTCATGTGGAACTGCAGCGCGGCCAGCGCGACCGCCGCGATCATCGGCCACACCTTGCGTTCTCTCCAGCCGGCCACGAAGAGAATCCCGAACATCAGCAGCAGGCCGGAATAAACGAAATTTGAATGCTCCGGCTCGACCGGCGTCCAGCCGAACGGCAGCGGCGTCGCCCGGAATCCGCACATCCATGCCGCCGTCGCATGGCCGAACTCGTGCATCCACACATGAAAACCGGTCAGCAGCATCCCGAGCGGACTGACCGTCACCAGCCACGCCAGCGCCAGCAGCAGCGGCGGCACGATCACGTTCACCTTCCAGTTGTCGAAACTGAAGAGGGCGAACTCATCCGCCCTGGGGTCGCGCGGCTTCACCATCGGCGCGGTGAGGAGTCCCCGCGGGGGCGGCTTGGGCGGATGAATCTCCGCCAGGCGCGGCCGCTTGCGCGGATTGGCCGCCTCCGCCAGTTTTTGCTGTTCGCGCAGGTGCGCCGCCAGGGCGTCGTGCGCCGAGCGTAACTTCCCCCGCTCCGCCTCGTCGGCAGCGCCGGCCTTGCCCTTCAACAGCGCAAAATTTTTCTGCATGAACGCCCGCTCGACCTCGTCCAGCGTGGCCCCGGGCTGCACCCCCAGCGCCGCGTAGCATTGCTCCAGTTCGCTCTGGTCCATGGAGCGGCAGCCTGCGGGACAAACGTCCCCGTGTCCAGCCGCGGCCGCTGTGGGTGGTGTCCTGATTTGTCATTGCGAGAAGTCCCGCTCGGCGGGACGACGAAGCAATCCAGATGGATCGCCACGGCGCGCTGCGCGCACCTCGCGATGACAAGTCAAATTAGGACACTACCTGGTTGTGCGTCAGTCTGGTGCCGGTCGGGCTTTATGTCCGGCAGCGCCAAACACATCCACTCACCCGCGGGCTCAGCGGGTGAGCCGGTGGATGAGCAGCGCCGCGCGCTTCACCAGCTCCGGCGTGATCGTGAGATCCGCCGACTCGTTGGTCGTGTGTTCACCCTTGCCGCCGAGCCCGAGGCCGTCGAGCCCCGGCAGCGGCGGCGATACGAACGCGATGTCGCCCGCGCCGCGGCCGCGCGGGTCGAAGGCGGTGATTTCGCCCAGGCCGAGGTCGCGGCTGGCCTGGTCGAGCTGCGCCAGCAGCGCGTAATTCGCCGGCGTCGGCGGCATCGCCGGGTAGCCCTCGTTGAATTTCAGCACGGCCGAGGTGCGCGGCAGGTTGTGCTTCACGATCGCCTGCATCCGGACCTGCGCCTCCGCCAGCTGTTCCGCGCTCACCGCCCGCAGGTCGCCACGCACCAGCGTGCGCTGCGGGATGATGTTGATCTTGCCCGACACCCGTCCGCCCGTGCGGGTCAGCTCCGCCTCCGCGCCGGCCGCCACCAGCGCGGGATTGAAGGTCAGGCCGTCCAACTGGCGCAACTGCTCGTAGAATCCCTGGAGAATGCGCGTGGCCTCGAACACCGAACCGCTGCCCATCGCGGCCGAGAATATCCCCGACGAGTGGCCGGTGGCGCCCTGCACCTCGAGTTCCCAGCTGATGCTGCCGCGCCGCGCCACCGTGCCGGTGTGGCCGATGGCCGACTCGAACGCCAGCGCGACATCGCTGCGCTGCGCGGCGGCGAGCAGGTCGCGCCGGGTCACCTCCAGCGGGCTGCCCGGCGCCTCCTCGTCGCCCGTCATGACCACGATGATCTGCGTGTCGGCGAGCGCCCCGGTGCGGTACAGCGCACGCAGCGCATGGATGAGGACTATGTCGCCGCCCTTCATGTCCGCCACGCCGGCACCGAAGACCTTGTCGCCCTCGTGCCGGAAATTGGCGCCGGGGTAAACCGTGTCGAGGTGGCCGATGAGGAGCAGGCGCTTGCCCTTGGTGCCGCGGTGCTCGGCCACGAGATGCCCCGCCCGGCCGGTGGACGCGGGCAACTCGACGAAACGGCTTTCAAAACCCAACTCCGCCAGCTGGCGGCTGAAAAGTTCACCCACTTGGCGGACGCCCGCAAGATTCTCCGTGGCGCTGTCAATTTGCACGGCCTGCTCGAGGTCATGCGCGAAGTCGTCCGACTTGGCGTCAATGGTGTCGATGACCTTCTGCTCTCCCGGCGTGAGGCCGGCCAGGGCCGCCCCGGTGGCGAACAGGCAAAGCAGTGAAAGGAACGGGCGGAATCTCATGGCTTCGACTGCAACAGAATCATTCCGCCGCGTCGAGCGCTGTTGCTTTGCCAGGGCATTCGCGGGCGGGGTCGCCCGCGCTCCAGTCAACCGCGTTCCTTGGAGCCACGGCGACCTCGCCGTGGAATCTCCGTTCTCCGTCATCTGCATTAACTATTCCCCCTTGCCTCCAGGCACGGGCTGCGCAAAAAGAGAACCGTGCCCGCCTTGCCACTCCGCAGCCGCCTGATTGGTCGCCAGACCATGCCCCGTTCGGCCGCGGGTCTCAGCATGGTGGAACTGATGGTCGTGGTGACGATCCTCAGCTTCCTGATGATGCTCGCGCTGCCTTCCTACCAGCGGATCCAGCGGAAGACCCGGGCCAGCGCCGTCATCAACGATTTCCGTGTCTTCACCGCGGTCTTCCAGGCCTATGCGCATGAAACCGGCAACTGGCCCCCCGAGGCGGTGGCGGGGGTCGTGCCCACCGGCATCACCAGTCAGGATTTGCAGACCACTGTTTGGACGCAAGCCACGCCGATCGGCGGCAAATTCGACTGGGAGTTCATGCAAGTCCATCCCGGCGGCACCAGTCCCGGCGGCAAATGGCGCGCGGCCATCACCATCACCGGCACCGCCGATGCGCCCCTCCTGCTTGATTTGGATCTGTTTCAACAAATGGATGCGGCCCTGGACGATGGCAACCTGGCCACCGGCAACTTCCGCCTCGGTTTCGGCGGCGGCCCGATTCTCATCATCGAACCCTGATGGCCGCCACGAATTTCAGTATCACGATGCATCACCTCGCGCCCGGCGCGAAGGCGGCCGGCCTGGCCTATCCCGATGAGCAGATCCCGGCGGCCGACACCGCCCAGTTGCGGGATCTGCTCTATGCACTGGCCGAGATCGCGGCGGGCCTGACCATCTACGAACCCTCCTCCCCGGAAATCCGGATCAAGACCGACCGCGAGGTCTTCACCATTCGCACGCGTTACCGCGGGCTGTGTTTCGTCGGCTATGAAGCCATCCTCCGCGGTGAGGAGCATTCCGTCTCCTTCATCCTCTCCACCATCACCGGGACCGCCGAGTCCGTCAAAGCCCCGCCCAGGTCGGAGCGGCCCGCGACGGCCAGTCCCGGCCCCGGCGCCTCCAGCGCTGCTGCGCGGGACTTCGGTGGCATGCCGCGCTGGGCCAAGATCGCCGTGATGGCCGTGCTTATCATCGGTTTCAACTCCGTCACCGCGTGGATGCTGCTGCGCCCCACCCACACCCCCGGGCCGAAGTATGACCTGCTGCCGGAATCCGAGTCCCACGCTTTGCTGATCAAGACCGCCGGCGTTTTTGAAACCGGCGTCCAGGAGGGGGACCGGCGGATCATCATCCGCTCCGACGGCACGCTGCTCCTCGCCAAATTCGGCCCGCAGAAGACCGTCGCCGAGGAGAATATCCGCTCAGCCCGCGGCGCCCTGGCGGATGGCCGGGCCATTCTGGTCACGAGTGATCCCTATGTGATCGAGCTCAAGGATGCGAACACCGTGGTCCTTTACGGTGTCACCTACCGGCGCTTCACGCCCTGAGCACCGGTGCTCACGCACCGGAAGTAACAAGGGACAAGTAGCAAGACTCGGGACAAAGACGCTGGTCCCCTGGATTCTTTTTCTTGATACTTGTTGCCTGCCATTTGGCACTTTTGTCCTCATGTCCCCTCGCATCATTCTCCTCATGGGCGTGGCCGGCTCGGGCAAGACCACGATCGGCCGGCGCCTCGCCGCCGAACTCGGCTGGCCCTATCACGAGGCCGACGATTTCCACAGCGCCGCCAGCAAGGACAGGATGGCCCGCGGCCTTCCGCTCGATGATCACGACCGCGCGCCCTGGCTCGCATCCATTCGCGCCGCGATCGACGACTGTCTCGCCGCCGGCCGAAGCGCGGTGTTCACCTGCTCCGCCCTGAAGGAAAAATACCGCCGGGTTCTCCTGCAGGGCACCAGCGCCGTGTCACTGGTCCATCTCGCGGGGGATCCCACCACCATTCGGGCCCGTGTCAGCCAGCGCCCGGGGCACTACCTGAAGGCGGATTTGGTGCAGAGCCAGTTCGAGGACCTCGAGGCGCCGACCGACGCCCTCACGCTCGACATCCAGCAGCCGCCCGGGAAATTGATCGCGGAAATCCGGCGGCGCCTGCTGTAGCGACGGCGGGTCGGCTAGTTTGTTTTGGCACAGGAGATAACGGAGACAAGGGGGTTGGAATAGGGCTGAGCCTCCGCGCGCCACGGCGCATCCTGGCACTTGTCACTTGGCACTTCGCCCTTCGCTGCTACATCGTCAGGGGACTAGGCCATCACGCCCCGCCATGCCC
>DATFUQ010000180.1:0-3261 GCA_035260745.1 Lacunisphaera sp.
CCGCCAGTAAGCGAGCGGTTTCTCCATCTCGGCGGCCTGGCCGGTCTCCCGCTCCCAGACGGCGAAGTCCGCATACTGAATCGGCAGCTCGGGCAAAGGAGTGGAATTGCCGGCGGCGAACACCCCGTAGCGCTCGACCAGTTCGCGGAAAATGATGCCCAGCGACCAGCCGTCCGAGATGATATGGTGCATCGTCAGCAACAGCACGTGCTGCGCGGAACCGAGGCGCACGAGCAGGGCCCGCAGCAGCAGGTCGCCCGCCAGGTCAAACGGCCGGGCCGCCTCGGCCCGCAGCACGCGCTGCAGTTCCGCCTCGCGGGCCTCGCCGGCGAGGCCGGTCAGGTCGGCCACCCCGAATTCGAGCACCCGAAGGGGAGCGACAACCTGCACCGGTCCGCCCTCCTGGGTGGCGAAGTTGGTGCGGAACACCTCGTGGCGCCGGATGAGATCGTTGAGGCTGCGCTCCAGCGCCAGCTGGTCGAGCCGGCCGTTCAGCCACACCGCCTGGTAGATATTGTAAACCGCCTGGCCGGGATTGAGCTGGTCGAGAAACCACAGGCGCTCCTGCGCGAAGGACAGCGGAAGGTGTTCCCGCGGCGCGCGCGGCCGGATGCCCTGCGCCTGCCGGGTTCGCAGGGCCGAGGCCGAGCGCGCGCCCTGCAGGCGTTTTGCGAGCAGCGCCCGCTGGGAGCCGGTCAGTTCCTGCTGTTGCAGTGTGAGCTGGTCGTTGGTCATGGTCAGTCAGTGGTTGGGCTGGTGGCGGGCTCCATCAGCCGTGCCGCCTCGTCGTCGGACAGCGATTGGATCTCCGCCACGAGGGCCTGCTCGATGGCGGCCGCCAGTTGGGCGATCGTGGGCGATTCAAAAGCCCGACGGAGCGACAGTCCGACGTGGAACGCCTGCCGCACGCGCGCCAGCACCTGCGTGACGAGCAGCGAGTGCCCGCCGAGGTCGAAAAAGTTGTCATGCACCCCCACCTGCTTCAAACCCAGCACGGCGCACCAGATTTCAGCGAGCACCTCCTCGGTGGTGGTGCGGGGCGCGGCGTAGGCGGCGGCCAGGTCGGGCCGGCTGTGCTCGGGCGCGGGCAGGGCGCGGCGATCCACCTTGCCGTTCGGGGTGTGCGGCAGCTGCTCCAGCTGCACGAAGGCCGCGGGGATCATGTAATCGGGCAGTTGCCGCGCGAGCGCCTGGCGGAGCTCCGTGATGTCCGGCTTCGTATCGCGCGCCGCCACAAAATAGGCCGCCAGCCGTTTGTCGCCCGGCGCATCCTCGCGCACGACGACCACGCAGTCGCGCACAGCCGGATGGCGCGCGAGCACGGCGGAGATTTCGCCCGGCTCGATGCGGTAGCCCCGGATCTTCACCTGGTGATCGAGGCGGCCGAGATACTCCAGGCTGCCGTCGGGCCGGTGGCGGGCGAGATCGCCCGTGCGGTAGAGCCGCGCCGGCGCCGCATCGCCGATGGGCAGGGACACGAATTTTTCACCGGTGATTTCGGGACGGTTCAGGTAGCCGCGCGCCAGGCCGGCGCCGCCGATCCACAATTCGCCGGGCACGCCCGGTGGCACCGGCTGCTGATGCCGGTCCAGCAGGTAGACCTGGGTGTTGGCGATCGGGCGGCCGATCGTCGCGGGTCCGTCGGGCCGGCGCAGGGCGCAGGTCGAGTAGGTCGTGGTCTCGGTGGGACCGTAGAGATCGTAGACCTTTTGCACGGTGGGCAGCGCGTAAAGCTGGCGCACGAGCGGGGTGCCCAGCGGCTCGCCGGCCAGGTTGACGGTGCGCACAGAGGCCGGCACGCCGTTGGTGCGCACCAGCTCCGCCATGGCGGAGGGCACGGTGTTGATGAGCGTGACCTCTTCGCGCGCGGGCAGGGCGGGCAGTTGCAGGGCGTTGTCCGCCAGGATGACCGCCCCGCCGCGGGTCAGCGGCACAAACAGTTCGAAGACCGAGAGGTCGAAGCACAACGAGGTGGCCGCGAGCACGCCGCGCAGTTCCTCCGCGGCGTAGATCCCGTGCGCCCAGTGCAGCAGCGCGACGGCGCTGCGGTGCTCGATGGCCACGCCCTTCGGCCGGCCGGTGGAGCCGGAGGTGTAGATGACGTAGGCCAGCTGGCCGGCGCGGGCGTCCGCCACGGGGTCGGCGGTGCGCTCGCCGGCGAATTTTCCGGACCAGTCGCCATCGAGGCGGAGCACGGCTTCCGGCGGCAGGATGGACGGCACCGGGAGGTTCAGCGAGTCCTGCGTGAGCAACACCCGCACGGCCGCATCCTCCAGCATGAACGCCAGACGCTCGGCCGGGTAGGCCGGGTCGAACGGCACGTACGCGCCGCCGGCCTTGAGGATGCCGAGCACGCCGGCCACCATCGCGGGCGTCCGCCCGGTGCACACCCCGACGAGGGTGTCGGGCTGCACGCCGAGCCGGCGCAGGCGGTGCGCCACCTGGTTGGCGCGCTGGTTGAGCTCCCGGTAGGTCCAGCGCTCCTCGCCGTGGACCAACGCAGTGGCCCCGGGCGTGCGCCGCGCCTGCTCCTCGAACATCTCGTGCAGGCACAAGTCGCGCGGGTAGTCGGTGCGCGTGCCGCTCCATTCGGCGGTCACCAGGCGCTGCTCGGCGGCCAGCAGCAGCGGCTGGCGGTGCACGGGCCGGGCGAGGCCGGGGGCGACCGCGCCCAGCAGGAACTCATAGCGCTCCAGCAGCTGTGCGATGGTGGCGTGGTCGAACAATTCGGTGCTGTAGTAGCAGTCGAGCCGGAGTGCGCCGTCCGCCTCGGTGACGTTGAAATTGATGTCGAAGTTGACAAAGCGCTTCGGGTTGCGGGCGAGCTGCGCATCCAGGTCGTCGAAGCGCAGCTCGCCATGGAGGCGGCTGAGGTTGAAGGTCACGTTGGCCAGCGGCACCCGGTTGGGGTCGCGCGGCACATTCAACTTGCGCAGCAGTCCGCCGAACGGGTGCTGCCAGTGCTCGAAGGCCTCCAGCACCCGCTGCCGCGTGACCGTGAGGAAATCTCCGCCGGTCTGCCCGTCGCCGAGCCGGCTGCGGACCGGCAGCAGGTTGGCACAGTGCCCGACGAGGTTGGGGTGACCGCCGAGGATCTGGGCCGCGGCCGGCACCCCGATCACAAGGTCGTCCTGTCCGCTCAACCGGTGCAGCAGGGTGGTGAACACGGACAGCAGCACGGTGAAGATCGTGCAATCGTGCCCGGCGGCCAGTTGCCGCACGGCGGTGGCGACCGCGGGAGCCAGCGCGCGGCCCTGGTAG
>DATFUQ010000181.1:0-6181 GCA_035260745.1 Lacunisphaera sp.
GGATGTTGACGGCGGTCATCGACCGCCGCTACAGAAAAAATCAATCTGCAATCAAAGCTCCGCCGAGCGGCGCCAGCCGGGCGGTGAAGTGGCGCAGTTGCTCCGGCGCCTCGAGGATTTTCACGCCGCAGAGCCGGGCCCGGAGGCCGTGCACGTGCAGGATCACCTCGGCGAGGTAGTCGACGTGGCTCTGGGTGTAGACCCGGCGCGGGAAGGCGAGCCGCACCAGTTCCATGGCGGCGGGTTTCTCGGTGCCGTCGGGCTGGCGGCCGAACATGACCGAGCCGATCTCGACGGAGCGGACGCCGCCCTCGAGATAAAGCGCCAGCGCCAGCGCCCAGGCGGGAAACTCCGCCGGCGGGATGTGCGGCAGCATGGCCGACGCGTCGAGGTAGATGGCGTGGCCGCCGGGCGGCTGCACGATGGGCACGCCCGCGGCGGTGAGTTTGTCGCCGAGATAGGCCACCGAGCGGATGCGGTAGCGCAGGTAATCTTCATCGAGCACCTCCTTGATGCCGATGGCGAGCGCCTCGAGGTCGTAGCCCGCGAGTCCGCCGTAGGTGGGGAAGCCCTCGGTGAGGATGAGATTGTTGCGGCACCGGGCGGCGAGCGCATCGTGGTTGAGCGCGAGGAAGCCGCCCATGTTCACCAGGCCGTCCTTCTTGGCCGACATGGTGCAGCCGTCGGCATAGCCGAACATCTCCAGGGCGATGGCAGCCGGCGTGCGGCCGGCTTGGCCGGGCTCGCGCTCCTTGATGAACCACGCGTTCTCGGCGAAGCGGCAGGCGTCGAGGATGAGCGGCACGCCGTGCTTTTTGCACAGGGCGCCGGCTTCGCGGATATTGGCGAGGCTGACCGGCTGGCCGCCGCCGGAGTTGTTCGTGACGGTGATCATCGCGAACGGCACGCGGCCCGGATTATCGGCCAGGCAGCGCACGAGCGCGACGAGGTCGATGTTGCCCTTGAACGGCGCGACCAGCGACGGCGAGGCCGCCTCGGCGCAACGGAGGTCGAGGGCGGTGACGCCGAGCGCCTCAAGGTTGGCGCGCGTGGTGTCGAAGTGGGTGTTGTTGGGCACGATCTGCCCCCGGGTGCAGGCGCTGGAGAAGAGGATGCGCTCGGCGGCCCGGCCCTGGTGGGTGGGAATGATGTGCCGGTAGCCGGTGACTTCCCGCACGGCGGACTCGAACCGGAAGAACGAGCGCGCCCCGGCGTAGGACTCGTCGCCCTGCATCATGCCGCCCCATTGCGCTGCGGACATGGCGCCGGTGCCGGAATCGGTCAGCAGGTCGATGAGGACGTCCTCGGCCTTGAGCAGAAAAAGATTGCAGGCGGCCGACTGCAGGGCGGCCGCGCGCTGCGCGCGGGTGGTGAACCGGATGGGCTCGACCGTCTTGATGCGGAACGGCTCGATGATGGTCTTGAACGGCATGGGAAACCGGGATGAAAAAGAAAAACCCCTGCCGCCACGGGGCGACAAGGGTTTAATAGTAGGCCAAAGGAATCAAACGGCGGGGCCGGAGCCCCGCGGCTCAGGGCAGCGTGACACTGTAACGCTGCAGCGAGCTGCCCTCGATGCGGTGCAGCGCGGCGATGGCACTGTTGAGCGAGACCTTGGCCTGCAGCTCACTGACGCGGGCGGTATCAAGGTCCGTCTGCGCTTGGAGCACGCGGTAGGAGGTGGAAAGGCCGGCATCGAACCGCGCCTTCTCGAGCTCGTATTGCTTCAGGCTCAGGGCCGAGGAGAGCGAGGCGATCTTCACGCTTTCCGTGTTGGTCTCGACCGAGCGCACGGCGCTGCGGACCTGGACCTCGATGCCCTGCTCGATCTGGCGCAGGCGGACCTGCTCGCGATTGAGCGTGGCCAGGCTCTGGCGATAGCGCGCCCGGTCGGAAACCTGCCCCCACGGATAGGTGAAGGAAAAATCAACCTGCCAGGAATGGCTCTGCCGGTTGAAGGCGTCACTGAAGGCGTCGCCACCGCTGCCGTTTTCGCCGTTGAGCCCGACCGCGCCGCCGACACTGAGATCAGGCTTCGCGTTGTTTTTGGCGACGACCAGGTCGAGCTTGAATTGCTCGATCGCGGCCTGGGAGGAAAGGAAGTCGGGCTGGTTCTGCCTGGCCATCTGGTAGGACGAGGCGAAGACCGGTGTGGCCGCGCTGACCTCGGGAAAGCGCACCGGGCCGACCGCGCTGTCGAGTTCGAACTGGCCGATGAGGGCGAGCAGGGCGTCCTGCTGGTCCTTCGCGACCTGCTCCGCCAGGATGACATTGCGGCGCGCGTTGGCGACGCCGACCTCGGCGGACAGCACATCGAGGTCGGTGGCGACGCCGGTATCGCGGCGGACCTTGGCCTCGTCGTAAAGACGCTGGGCGAGGGCGAGGGAGGAATTCCGCACCGTCAGCTGCTCGCGGGCGAAGGCGAGGTTGTAGTAGGCGTTCTCGGTGTTCTGGATGACATTCAACGCCGCGACCTTGAAGTCGAGGTTGGCCCGCTGCAGGCCGATCTCAGCCCGATGGACGCCGGCCCGGTTCGCCGCGATGCCGAAGCCGCTGAGCAGGTTTTGGCGAACCGAAAGGGTCAGATCGGCGGTATAAGCCGGGTTGAGGGCGCTGAAGGCTGGATTTGACAAACTGCGGTCGAGCCGGCTGCTGGCACTCAGGGTAGTGCCGGTGTAAAGTTGCTGGCTCACGCCGGCGCGCAGGTCGGAGGTCGTGCTGGACGAGGCCGTGGAGGCGCCGGTCGCGCCGGTGGTGTTTTTGCCGTGCGAACCGCTGACCGTGAGCACGGGTTCGTAGCCGGCGCCGGCGACGTCGATGGCATCCTTGGCAATCTGCGGATTATAGCGGCCGATCTCGAGGTCGAAATTCTTCTGCAGGGCGCGGGCGATGCAGACCTCCAGCGTGAGCTCGGGACCCGCCGGGGCGCTGGTCGCGCCGGGCACGGAGGTGGGCACACTGTCCTGGGCGAAGGCCACCGGGCAGCTGAGGAGGGCGGCCAGCAAGGCGGCGGGAAGGCGGCGAAAGGTCATGATCATGGGAAAAAGAGGGCGACGGGGACAGCGATAGGACACGCGAGTTTGGGCAAAAGTTTAAGCTTTTTGTGACGGTGGCGATGCCGGAGTGGTTTCGGGAAAGAAAATGCCACCGGGGCGGCGGTGGCAGTGGGATGATGGCCGGGCGGCTTTATGACAGGATGGACGGCCGCGCCGGGGCCGCCGTCCAGACCTCAAGGCGTGGCGGGCGCGGTTTTCTTCAGTTCGCGCTCCACCAGTTCGCCCAAGTAGGCGTTTTCACTGGTGCTGGAGGTAAAGGCCATGAGCTGCTTCTGGAGCTCGGCATAGCGCGGGTTGGCGGGGGTGAGATCGGGGAGTTTCTTCTCCTGCGCGAAGACCAGATAGCCTTTGTCACCGGTGGCCACCATCTCGGCCACCTGGCCGGCCTCCAGACCCTGCAACGCGCCGAAAGCCTGGTAGGGGAGATCCGGCGGCTGCTGCCGGAAGGTGAAACTGGCGTAGCTCTTGACCTCGAGCTTCTCCGTCGCGGCGGCGCTGGCGAAACCGGCGGCGGTCTTCGCGGCGGCCTGCAACTGGGCGCGGAGGGCCCGGCCGCGCTCGATGAAGAGCTTGCGCTTCTCGCCTTCCTTGTAGTCGGCGGCGACCCGGTCGTGCGCCTCGATAAAGAGCGGCCGGTAGGCGGGCAGGCTTTCGTTCCAGAGCAGCACGACGAAGCTGTTCGTCGTCGGCAGCGGGTCGGAGAAGAAACGCGCCGGGCCGAGGCGGGAGATCTGGTCGGCGTAATTGCCCAGCCACGGCATGTCCGGCGGCGGGCTGTCCGGGGCGAAGGGGGCGATGGCCTTCGCCGGACGGTGCTGGGCGGCGAGGAAGTCGGTCAGCTCGGGCGAATTGGCGGCGAGCTTGCGCTCGAAGAGGGCGATCGTGAGGTCATTGGCGGCCTTGGAGGCGCCGCGCCCTCCCACGAGATTTTTCAACGCGGTCTCCACCTGGGCGCGGACTTTCGGGAAATTGTCGGCCGGGGTGGCGGGGGTGATCGTCGGCGGGGCGTCCTTCTTGTCGGCGTCGGCCGGCACGGGGAAGCTGGCGGCGTTGGCGGTGTAGAAGGCGCGCAATTCCGCCTCGGTCGGCGCGACCGGCGGGATGAACTCCTCGCCCTTGAACTCGACGTAGCTCAGGCGCGGCCGGGCCGGCACCTCGTAGCGGAAGATATTGTCGTCGTAGAATTTTTTCAGGAGGTCGTCGGTCGCCGGGATGACGGGGCTGAAGGCGGCATAGTCGAGCGTGGCGACCTGCACGGTCCAGCTGGAGTCGGCGCGGACCAGTTCCTGCTTGATGTCGTTGGCCACCACGTAGCCGGGGCCGCCGATGAGCTTGCCGAGCGACTCGAGCCGGGCGTCGTCGCGCAGCACGCGGTTGACCTCGGCCGTGTTGATCTGGCCGCCGGTCTTGAGCTTGTCGCCGAAATCATTGTAGCGCTTCTGGTCGAACTGGCCCTTGTCGTCCTGGAAGGCGCGGAGGGTCAGGATGTATCTGGCCACCTGGTCGGGGGTGGGCACGGGCAGGTGGAGTTCGTCGGCCAGCGCGAGGCCGGCGATGCGCTGCAGGGAATACTGCTGCAATTGCGCGCCCTGGAGCGCGGCGTAGCCGGCCTTGAGCTGGGCGCTGAGGCTGCCGTCGGTGAAGACCCGGCGGGCCTGCTCGTCGTTGCCGAGGTTGACGTTGAAGAAGGGACGCTCGAGGGACTTGGTGCCGGCCCGGCCGAAGCTGCTGGAGGTCTGGCTGTAGACGATCACCATCGGCACGGCCACGGCGACGAGGATGAGGGCGAAAACGAGACGGAAATGCTTCTGAAAGTATTTTTGAATCCAAGTAATCATGGGGGAAAGCGGCCCACCGTAGAAACGGGGCGGCGGCTGTCAATCTGCGAAGCTACTGGGTAGTGTCTGCTTTTGGCCTCCTTGGGCCCAAACCTCGCAAAGGAGGGTGCCGTGAAGCCTGATAATCACGACCGGCACTGTCCCAGCTACACTTTACAAACCCCCAAGGGTGCAACCACCTATTTCAAGGCGCTGTTTTTAAGTGCTGTCGTTATGATGGTCGCAAACCCGCATCCTGTTTGGGGTGCCGGGTTCAAGCATGAAGCAGAAGTCGGTTTCATGCCATTTTTTGAAAACATCTTGATACTTTATTGTCCCGTAAAAATAGAGAGTGATTTCCCCTTTAATAGCGCTCGCAAGGAAATTGACGAACGGAATTCCATTTTGGGTTGGCCCAAATGGAATTTCGATAACGGCCTCATGTTGAGGAACGAGAGTCATTACACTGCTGATGGCGTTCCCAAATATCTGATATGGTTCGGACTTAGGCCAGGGTGTATATTGGCCGGGGAGCTGTCTCCAGCTAAAGAGCGTGCTGAGATGGTAGGCCGGAGTGTGTCCGCAATTAATGATGGTAATCTTGAATATCTCTGCGGTCGTTTTGTTTTCTTCTTTCGGTCTAGGAACTATTCCTACGTAAGCGCGCAGTCCTTGCTCGGACGATTGCTGCGTCTGCCACAGTTGCCACGAAAAACCCAAGAGCGTAAGAATGGCGATTACCGCCAATATTTTCGTGAGATTGACCATTTCCCGCTCGGAGGGTTTTTCGTTAGCCTCCTTTGTACTGCTTGCGGTTACTGTTTTTTGGGATGGTGGATTCTGAAGCTTCACAACGACCGGAGAAACAATGGTGCCTTTCGATGGCTCTTCAGCATGCAACACACACGCGAAGAAAAACAGACAGCAAACAATCAATGGGCGCTTGAGGGTGGCGCGGGATAGTCGGGCAGATGTGTGCATAGGTGATCCTCCAACTATGATTCGGAGTTGGTGGAGATTGATGAATCCAAGGGTCGGAGGGCAGGCAGTTGCCCGGTCAGCGCAGGGCTTCTTCGACCGGGGACGGCGCTAGGCCCGGCTGGGCTCCAGCTCGTCGATCAGCTGGTCGAGGGTCTTGTCCCCGAGCGCCGCGGGCAGGCAGGCTGCGAGCCGCTGGTGGTAATGCGCGAGCACCGGGTCCACGTTGTTGAGCAGGGCGCCGCTGGGGGCCTCGCCGTAGTTTTCAAACTGCGTCCGGAAATCCAGGAGCGTCATCTGGTCGAGCGGCCGGGCGGGCTGGTAGCGGTG
>DATFUQ010000182.1:0-2033 GCA_035260745.1 Lacunisphaera sp.
GGATGTTCTCGATCGTCCCGCGTTGCCTTAGTTTTTCCAGCCCCTGGTCGATTTCCTGCAGCAAGGCCTGATGTCCCTTGGGTACTGCGATGGCCGAATCCAGCGTGGCGAATGGTTTGCCGGCCAGCGCGATTCCCTCGATACGATGCTTGTTGAGCGTATAGCCCGCGACCCAGGTGTCCGCGGCAATGGCGTCGACACCGCCTCTTTTCAGGAGGTCAAAACCTTCCTCGTAGTTGGCGACCACGACCAGATTCAAGCCGGGCCTGCCTTGCAGCAGCTCCCCGGGAATCCCTCCGGCCGTCACGCCGACCCGTTTGCCCCGAAGATCGCCCACGCTATGGATCGTCACTTCCTCGCTCTTTACGAACAGGCTGAAGGAACGGGTCAAAGTGGGCGTTGCAAAATCCCATGATTTTTTCCGTTCCTCGGTGATGCTCAATCCCGTCAGCGTCTCGGCCTTCCCCTCCTGGACCTGTCTCTGGGCGAGATTCCACGGCATGAGCTCGATCTCGACGTCCCGGCCCATGACTTCGCCGAGCGCCCTGAGGACATCGACGTCGAATCCGCCGGGTACTCCATTTTCCAGGTAGGTGATGGGCGGATAGTATTGATCGCCCAATGCATGAATCGCCCGGCGATCCGGGGGCGAATCCCCGGCGGCCTCGGTCGAGAGAAGACAGACTGCTGCCACCAGCGCGGAAATGGCGAGGCATTTCCGCCGCAAGAGTCTTTCCCCGTTCGCTGTCTCGACCATGCATGAGCCCCGGCGCGGACCGGATTCCCGCTACTGTGCGCCTTTTATCCCATCGCGTACAACGCGCGGCTCAAACCGCATGCGCCAAAGTGCGGCGGCGGCTTGGCGTAAGATAATGCCGGTCCAACTTTGTAAGGGGAAGGCCTGTGACCAATCCGGAATACGCGGCCGCGGCGGCATTGCTCCTGCGTCTGGCCCTGGGCGTCATGTTCCTCGCGCACGCCTGGCTGAAGATCAAGGTGTTCACTCCGGCGGGCACCGCGCAGTATTTCAAATCGCTCGGCCTGCCCGGCGAGCTGGCGTATCTCACGATAGCCGCGGAGGTCGGCGGCGGCATCCTCCTCATCCTCGGCATCGAAACCCGCTGGGTGGCGCTCGCGCTGGTGCCGCTCATCCTCGGCACGATCGTGATGGTTCACGGCAAGGCCGGCTGGCAGTTCACCAACAAGGACGGCGGCTGGGAATATCCCGCCTTCTGGGCGGTCGGCCTGCTTGCGCTGGCGCTGCTCGGAGACGGGTCCGCGGCGCTCGGACCGATGCTCGGTCTTTGATGCGATCGGGCAGCGAAGCTGGCTATCGGGCGTGATCGTGCGCACGCCGGGCTACCAGGAGTCGCTCCTTCCGAGCGCCCAGGACGCGGTCGGCTACCTGAAAGGCGGAGCCAAGCTCGGCTGGACGACCGCCTAACGCCGCCGGTACTGCGGCCGGCGAGCCGGCAACCGCACCGCCGGGGCCTCGTCCTTGTGCCGGAAGTTGATTCGCCCCTTCGTGAGGTCGTAGGGCGTCAGCTCGAGGCTGACCCTGTCCCCGGCGAGGATTGTGATCCTATGCTTCCTCATCTTGCCCGCCACGTAGGCGATCACCGTGTGCCCGTTCTCGAGCGTCACGCGGTAGCGCGTGTCGGGGAGCACCTCGTTGACGGTGCCTTCCATTTCAATCAACGCTTCTTTTGTCACGTGAATAACCTCTTCCTGGCATCTCCGCGGACGGCGTCGTCGCACGAATGTGCGAGACATCAAATTATCCGTGGGATAGGGCGGCACCCCGAGGGATACTGCGGACCGACCCAAATCGAATTCGATGCCGCTAATATGGGGGGTACGGGCGCCGTTGGCAAGAGGGCGGATAAAATACTTCCGATCGCAGCGATTCGAGGAGGTCGTCATGGAAGCAGTGAAAGACGCGAGCCATCTCTACGAGGTCGAGCGGCGGGCCATGCACGCCGAGCGCCCCGGCTTCCGCATCAACGAGATTCAGATCTCGCCGAGCCAGAAGG
>DATFUQ010000183.1:0-16969 GCA_035260745.1 Lacunisphaera sp.
GAACCCGCTGCTGTGGTATGTCACCGGCCTGCTGCACGACATCGACTTCGACGAGCATCCCGACACCCATCCCGCGCCGTCACTGCAATGGTTCAAGGACTGGGGCTACCCCGACGAACTCATCCACGCCGTCGAGTCCCACGCCTACGGCTACCATGGCTTCACCACGCTCCCCCAGACCAAGCTCGCCGCCGCGCTCGTCGCGTGCGACGAGATCAGCGGCATCTTTTACGCCTACCGGAAGATGAACCCCGTCCGCTACGGCGAAATGAAGCCCGGCTCCATCAAGAAGAAGTTCAAGGACGCCGGATTCGCTGCAAAGATTGATAGGTCAACCATTGAACTCGGTTGCCAGCACCTCGGCGTGGCGCTCGATGAACATATCGCCAATTTAGTCCGGTTTTTGGCTCCGCTTCCCTAGCAAATCCGCCCCCCGGCT
The DNA here is from genome assembly GCA_035260745.1 of Lacunisphaera sp. Classification (GTDB taxonomy): domain Bacteria; phylum Verrucomicrobiota; class Verrucomicrobiia; order Opitutales; family Opitutaceae; genus Lacunisphaera. The sequence continues at coordinate 440 of DATFUQ010000183.1, forward strand.
TGTGACTTCCGCCGCCCAGCGGGCACCCGCGTCAGTCACCCTTCGCTTCGCTCAGGGCCACGCCTGACGGCGTGACCATCTCCGCGCTGCCGCGCTCCGTCGCGGCCAAAATCGACCGCGCCACCATCCAGCTCGGCTGCGACAAGCTGGGCGTGCCCCTCGACGATCACATCGGGAACCTGGTCAGATTTCTGGCCGCATTGCCGTGACTTCGGTTTCAGCCGCCTCTCTCTTCGCGCCTTCGCGCGAGGATTCCTACTCCCCCCTCGCGTGGCCGCCATCCTTGATCGGCTTTACGAACTGGTAGTCGATGTCCCACGGGAAGAAGATCCACTTGTTCTGCTTGAACTCCTTCACGCAGGTGTCGACGAACGGCCGGCCCGCCGGCTTTGCGTAAAGCGTGGCAAAGTGCGCCTTGGGCAGCATCCGTCGCACCACCTGCGCCGTCCTGCCCGTGTCCACCAGGTCGTCGATCAGCAGGAAACCCGCGCCGTCGCCCGTCACGCCCTTGAGCACCTGCACGCCGCTTTGCTGCTGGGCCGCCCCGCCGCCCGTGCCGGCGGCGTAGCTCGACACGCACACCGTGTCGATCAGCCGGATCTCCAGCTCCCGCGCCACCAGCGCCGCCGGCACCAGCCCGCCGCGCGTGATGGCGATGATGCCCGACCACGTGCCGAGCCGGTGCAGTTGCTGCGACAGGTAGCGCGCGTCCCGGTGCAGCTCCGGCCATGACACCACGATTTCGTCCGAGTAACGTGAAGGATCGCTCATGCCCGAAGCGAACCATGTCCCAAGCCGCATGCCAGCCTGATTCCATCTCCACCGGAAGCACCGCTTGCCGTCACGCTTCCCAGCCCCGAGATTCCGCCCCATGAAATCACCCCGCCTGCTCGCCCTGCTTGTGCTTTGCCTGACCGCCACGTCCGCCGCCTTCGCCAAGGACGCTGCTCCCGCCGGCGCGCCAACCTCGCCCGTCGTCATCCGGGAGTTGCTGGTCGACTTCCTGACCCACAACAGCGACCCCGCCCGCCACGAGAACTTCTGGGCGGACGACGTCGTCTACACCAGCGCCATGGGCGTGGTGCGGACCAAGCCCGACATCATGAAAAACGTCCGCGAGGCCCCGGCCAAGACCGACCCGACCAAGCCCGCGCCCGTCTACTCGGCCGAGGACATCAACATCCGCCCCTACAACGGATTCGCCGCCCTCACCTTCCGCCTCGTCGCCCGCCAGTCCGACGGCACCGTCGACTATTACCGCAACAGCGGCACCCTCATCTTCCGCGACGGCCGCTGGCAGGTCATCACCTGGCAGGCCACCAAGGTCCCCGAAGCCAAGCCGGCGAACTGAGGCCATCACTCATGGCACCAACCGCCCGCCCGCACTGACAGAAGACAGAGGCGACTCAAAAGGTCCGGCTTGACTATTGACCGATTCGGGCGCCGGGGCATAGTCGCGGTCAATTCAATGACCGACGGGAAGTCCCCGGTTCATCCCGAGCTGCCTCCGACTTCCGCCGGCCACCCCTTAACCAAGGAACCCTATGAAACTCGTCGAATGGTCGATGCAGGGAGTGGAATTCGCCAACTGCAATTGTGCAATCGGCTGCCCCTGCCAGTTCAACGCCCTGCCCACCCATGGCCACTGCCGCGCGCATACCTTCATCCAGATCGACAAGGGCCGTTTCGGGGACGTGAAACTGGACGGCCTCCGCTGGGGCATCATGGGCCTGTGGCCGGGCCCCATCCATCTCGGCAACGGCACCTTTCAGGCGATCGTGGACGAGCGGGCGGACGCGAAGCAGCGCGCCGCGCTTGAGACCGTGGCCCACGGCAAGGAAACCGAGCCGGGCAAACTCATCTGGCAGGTGTTCTCGGCCATGGTCACCAAACTGCTGCCCACCCTCTACAAGCCCATCGACCTCGCCATCGATCTCCCGACCCGCTCGGCCAAGCTCAAGGTGCCGGGGGTCATCGAGAGCACCGCCGATCCCATCCGCAATCCCGTGACCGGGGCCGAGCACCGGGCGCGGGTCACATTGCCGACCGGCTTCGAGTTCACCGACGCCGAATTTGTGAGCGGCAAGGCAAAGACCACCGGACCCATCGAGCTTAATTTCGACGGTACGCACGCCCACCTCGCGAAGATCCACTGGAGCACGCACGGTGTCGTCCGCTGAGGGTCCCGCGCCGGCGTCTCAACCGACCCCGCTCGAGTCCCTCCTGCGGCGCGACCGCTGGCTGGTCGGGGCCGCGCTCGTCGTCGCGATCGCGCTCTGCTGGGCGTGGATCGTCCCCATGGCGGTCGACATGTATGGGACCATGACGGGATCAGCCGCGTGGATGATGACCGATAATTGGGACCCCACGCACCTCGCGCTGCTTTTTGCCATGTGGGTCGTGATGATGGCGGGCATGATGCTGCCCTCCGCTGCGCCGGCCCTCCTGATCTATGCCGCCGTGGTGCGCCGGAGTCCCGCCGGCGACCGGACTCCGGCGCACACCTATGCCTTCGCCGGGGGCTACCTGCTGGTGTGGACGGCCTTCAGCCTGGCCGCCACTGTGCTGCAACGCTGGCTCGCAAAATTGCTCCTGCTCACGCCGATGATGGACGCGGCGGACCTGCGCTTCGGCGGCGCGCTGTTCATCGCAGCCGGGCTTTTCCAGTTCACGCCGTTCAAGCGCGCCTGCCTGCAATACTGCCGGTCGCCGGCGGAGTTCCTCACCCGCCACTGGCGGACCGGCGTGGCGGGCGGCTTCCACCTCGGCTGGTTGCACGGGCTTTACTGCCTCGGCTGCTGCTGGGCGCTGATGCTGCTGCTGTTTGCCGGCGGCGTGATGAATCTCTGGTGGATCGGCGGGCTCACGGTCTTCGTGCTGCTGGAGAAAGTCGCTCCGTTTGGTGAAAAGGGCGGCCGGTATTCCGGCCTGCCGTTGATCGCATGCGGGCTGTGGTTGCTCGCCCGCGGCTGAAGCACCCCTGGCCCGGGTCAGTGGCTCACTCCCGGGCCGGGCGCATCGGAGCAATCAGGCGGCGGCGGGAGTCTGCGTGCGGAGGTGGGCGGCCACGATGTCCGCCGCCTCGGCGAGCGGCACGTGCGCCGTGTTGATCACCAGGTCATACGCCGCCGGACTGGCGACATCGGCGTCGAAATTGGCCGACACATAGCGCCGGCGCGCGGCATCGCATTTCGTATTGTGAACGAGAGCGGCAGCCTCCGGGACGTTGAAGCGCTGCGCATAGTAGCTGGCACGGTGGTCCGCCGGCGCGACCAGGCGGACATGGATGCCGCCGCCGAGGCCCGCTGTGGCGAAGTTGGCGCCGCGGCCGACGAGAATCACCTGCCCGTCCTTCGCCAGCTGCCGCATCGTCTGGTTGGTCTTCTGCACCAGCTCCCACAGGCTCGGGTGCCGGCCGACAATCTCGCCGATCGTTGCGCTGACCTCCGGCACGCGATCCTCCGGCAGGAAACGGGCGAGATCCCCGGGCAGATGGTGGGAGGCCAGCATCTGGTTGATGAGGTTGCCGCCGAAAATGGTCCAGCTGGTGGCCAGCGGCCCCTCGCCGTTCAGTTTTTGGGCGAGCAACTGCGCGAGGCCGGAGCCGCCGGCGCAGCTCTCGCGCGAGATGGTGATGAACGGTGCTGGTGGCTTGATCCAAGGAGCACGCGAGTCGCGCAGCTCCGCCGCAAAATAACCGCCGGTTCTATCCAGTGATGTGGTCATGGCGAAGGTTGGTCTGGCGCAGGCCGGTCCCGGCCGGGTGCGCAGGTTGAGAACGATGCAAGCCAAGGCAGCATAACCAATGCCCCCCGGCCCCGGTGGCGCGGACTTAAGCCCGGGTAATGCTCCGGGCTCCGGCCATTAGCCCGTGTGAACCGGCCGGGCGACGGGGCGCTGAGTCCTTGGCTCGTATTACTTACTGCCCGGGGCCAACATCGCCGACGGTGAGCATCCGGATGGGCTCAGGTTTTTCAAGGAACTCGTCCGCGCCGATGTCTTTTTTCTCCGGGCGCGGCTGGCCGTCCATGTCCACCTTCACCGCGGGATAATCGCCGGTGGCGGCATCGATGGCCGGGCTGCCCGCCGAAAGCCGCTTGATGCCATCCTCGCCGGCGACGAGCAGCGGGTCCGCCGTGGTGAAACCGCTGGCCGGCATCGCACCGGCCTCGCCGGTCTGCCAGAGGAGATTGCCGCTCCAGACCGCGCCGGTGTTCGGCCCGTCGATCTTCGCGACCACGCCGCCGCCCTGGATGAGATTGTTGGCAAAGGTCGTGTGCGTGGCGCCCATCCCGTTCGCGCGGGCGTCCATCTCGTAGCTGACCTGGTTGTCGATGAAAGTGTTGAACGTGATGACACAATAGTCGGGCCGGTCGTAGCTCGTGAGCTTGGCCCCGTCGGCGACCTCGCCGTCGCCGTTGCCAAGATTGATGCCGCGCGTGTTGCCCTCGAAATAATTGCTGAAGACCTGGTGCCGGTCGCCAAAGATGCGCAGGCCGTCGGTGCCCCGGAAAATGTTGCCGTAGACGAGACACTCGTTGCCATGCCGGAGCGTGAGCTGGGCGCCCGGGCTGTCGAGGAACGTGTTGTAGCGATAGGTGTTCCCGCCCGACTGGTTCGAGATGAGCTCGTTCCCGCCCGTGCAGCGGACGAAGAGGTTGTATTCCACCAAACCATCGCCGGTGGACATGCTCAGGCCGCTGAGCCCGAAACGGATCGTCTCGGCACCGTTGCCGTGGGCGGTGGCGAAATCATGGAAATAATTGTGGTGGATCCACAGCCGCTTCGCCACCTGGCTGCCGGTGCCCGTGACGGAGATCATGTTGCCCAGCGTGGCCTTGTCGCGGAATTCGTTGCGGTCCACCTCCGCGAGGTCGCCGGTCACCTCGAGGTAGGCGCCCTCGCCGGAGCAGGAGAAAGTGTTGCGGGTGAAACGCACGCGGCTGGTCCCGGCCTCGATCCTGGTGGTGCCGGCCGCGTGGGTGAAACGGAACCCGGCGATCACGACGCACGCGGCGGGCTTGATGACGCTGAATCCGTGCGTCCCGCCGAGCTCGACGCCGCCGACGCTCTCCGCCGTGATGGTGATCGGCTGGGCGGCGGTGCCGGCGCATTTGACGGTGATGGCCTTCTCCGTGGCGTAGACGCCGTTTTTCAAAGTGATGATGTCGCCGGGCGCGGCCGTGTTGATCCGCGCCTGGAGGTCGGCGATCGAATCGACGGGATAGGTCCCGGCCGAAGCGGTGCCCGCGACGAGCAGCGCCACCATGCCAAACTGGAGGCGGCGGACAAAACGGGCGGGAAGGGGCAGGCGCATGATACCGATACAACTAACCGGTTCCCGGGCTTTCGCAACGCCGCTGCACGTTGACATCAGCCGGGTGAAATCCATTCTGCGCCCCGATTCCATCGGAATCCCGCCCATGCAACCGCACCCTTGGAAAAAAACCACTTGGGAGGAACGGAAACTCCGCTGCGCGCGCAAACGCCGTTATGGCACCCAGGGCGACGCCCTCGACGCCGCGGCAATCGCCGGGGTCGAACGCCAGCGCGCCGCCTACCTCTGCCCGTATTGCCAGTGCTGGCACCTGACTACCCGGGACCGGCCGCGCGCGTGATCAAAACCTGTCGCGCCGCCCGGAATGATGGTCATGCCGGCGCGGGTCGGACCGTTCGCAACGCGAATTGTTGTCCATCGGGTCATCGCTGAAAACGGGAACGTAGTCGGTGCGATAAACGGGCGGCACCGAAAACTGGCTCGGCGAGACGGCGTAAGGCAGGGGGCTGTCGAAGAAGTGATATTCAACCGGCCAGAACGTGAAGGGGTGACGCGCATAGCCGTCGCTGTTGAATGAAGTGTAACTGCGGTAGCGGGTGGCGCGGTCCTCGGCCGCGAGGAGGCGGGCCTCGAGCTCAGCCAGGCGTTCCTCCCGCAGCTCCCGGTCGCGTTTTTCCTCCAGCTGCTCGGCGAGGCGCAGGTGGGCGATGGTGAGCTGCTCCGCGCTGGCCACGTCGGGATAACGCCGCGAAAAATCCTCCCAAAAGGCGACCTGATAGGCGAGCGGCGCGGCGAGAAAAGAGGGATCGGCGAGCTTGCGGGCCTTGAGGGCCTCGCCCTCGGTGCTCAGCCGGGCGCAAAGAATTTCCTGCTCCTCCCGGAAGCGCACCGCGGCGGCGGCGCGCCTGGCTTCGCGGGCGGCATGGTCCTCCTCCGACAGCAGGGCCACGCGGGTCACGGCCCCGGCCCGCAGCTCGATCTCGCCGCGTTCATAATAGAGCAACTGCCGGCCGTCGACGCGCAGCTGCCCGCGCGGCGCGCCCAGCGTGGCGCGGACATTGTTGAGGGTGTCGCCGGGCCGCACTTCCATGGCGGTCAGGACGAGCGGCAGGGCCAACAACAGGACAAAGGGAACAGTTTTCATGGCAGCCTCCTTGATGAGGGACAGGTTGGGCAGTTTTCGCCGACATGCAATCCACTTCGCGGCCGGAGCGAGGCTCGGGCGGACGGTGCTTCCCACCCATTTCCGCATTTTCATTCCGCCCCCACCCGTCCAGCGTGGCGCGATGTCCCAGACCGCCTTCCGCCGTTTTGCCTGCCTGTTCGCGCTGGCGGCGGGTCTGTCCGCGCAGGAACCGGCGCTGAAACCCGAGGACACCCTCGCGCTGCCCGCCGATACCCCGGATGAGCCGGCCGCGGAAAACCTCCGGCCGGTCGAGACCTGGGTGGAGGCCCAGATCGAGCTCGCGCGCCGCGGATTTTCCGGCGGCTCGATCGACGGCGTGCGCGGCCCGCAATCCGCCGCGGCGCTCCGGGCCTTCCAGCGCTTCGCCGGGCTGACCGAGAACGGCGAGCTCGACAAGCCCACGCGGGAAAACCTGCTGCTGATGCCCCCGTCGTTCAAGTCGCACACTTTCCACGCCGAGGAACTGGCGAAGCTGCAACCGGTCGCCGACACCTGGCTCGGCAAATCGCAACAAACCGAGCTCCAATATGCGACCGCGCTCGAGCTGGCCGCCGAGCGCTATCACGCCAGTCCCAACTTTCTCCGCCGGCTGAATCCGGATTTCAAATGGGACGACATCCTGCCCGGGGCGGTGATCACGGTGCCAGCGGTGGAGCGCGTGACGGTTGCCGGCAAGATCGCCCGGCTGCACATCCGTCTCGCCGCGCATGAGCTCGAGGCCACGGACGACACCGGTCGCGTCATCGCGCATTTCCCGGTCAGCATCGCGCGCGACGTGGAAAAACGCCCGGTCGGCGAGCTGCATGTGGTCGTGGTCATCCCCGACCCCAACTACACCTTTGATCCGGAAGTCATCCCTGAATCCGCCGAGGGGAAGGAACTCGGCCGCAAGCTCATTCTGCCGCCCGGTCCCAACAATCCCGTGGGCGTCGCGTGGATCGGGCTCGACCGCACCGGTTACGGCATTCATGGCACGCCCGATCCGGAAAAAGTCGGCCGCACCGAGTCGCACGGCTGCTTCCGTCTCGCCAACTGGGATGCCCGCACCCTGCTCGACCTCGCCTGGGCCGGCCTGCCGGTCATCGTCGAACCTTAGCCCGTCCGCGGGCCGGGCGCAAAAAAACCGCCCCGGAGGAAATTCCCCCGGGGCGGCGTGTTTTTCTTAGAACCGGCGCTCCCGACGATCGGTGCCTGCCATGAAATAAATCATGGCAACCGCCAGCCAGGAGACCGTTATGGCGATGATAGTCATCATGACTTTATCGTCCTCCATTGCCGCTTGCAGCGGCGGTCTGGGCCCATTCCCACCCAGCAGGTCCGGGCGATTTCAATCAACTGAGGGAAGGGAACCAGTCCCCTCCGTCAGCGCTCAAGGTGAGAGGGAAATGCGCAAAAGCAAGCGTCGCACTGCTGTATTTTAAACAATTGGTGCATAACGTAATAGGTGAATTATTTTACACCAATATGCGCGCCCGCTTGGGGCTGTGCCGCACCCGGTTATTCAGCCTAAAGGCCCACCCGGCCATCCGCCCCTGCCTGATTTCTGTTATTCAGCAAGGGGATGATCGTGTGCCCCGGGATCAGACTGCGGAAGGGGGGTTTTCTTTTCGCGGGTTTTGTGTTTTCTTCGACCAATGCTGCCCCGCCATCTCCTCCTCGCCGTCCTGCTCACCGCCTCCGTTGCCGCCAGCGACGACTACGCCAAAGCCAACGAGACTTGGCGCGCCGAGCGCGTCGCCCGCCTCACCCGGCCGACCGGCTGGCTCAGCCTCATCGGCCTCCACTGGCTCAACCCGGGTGAAAACTCCGTCGGCACCGCCACGGACAATTCCATCAAGCTCGCCGCCGGCGTGCCCTACCTCGGCACGGTGACGCTCACCACCGGCAAGGTCACCTTTGCCCCCGCCCCCGGCGCCATCGTGCAGGTGGACGGCCAGCCCGCCGGATCTGCGCCCGCCGAGTTGAAGCCCGACAGCACCGGCGCGCCCACCACGGTTACCAGCGGCAGCCTCAGTTTCTACGTCATCGTGCGCGGCGAAAAAACCGGCCTCCGCGTGAAGGACACCGGGTCCCCGCGCCGGAAGAATTTCGCCGGCCTGGACTATTTCGCCGTCGACCCGGCGTGGCGCATCGAGGCGCAATGGGTGCCGTTCGACCATCCCCGCTCGGTCGACATCACCAACATCATCGGCCAGGTCTCGCCCGCCTCCGTGACTGGCAAGGCCGTGTTCACCCGTGACGGCCACGCCTACGAGCTGCTGCCCATTGACGAGGGCCCGGGCGAGCCGCTGTTCTTTGTCATCTCGGATAAAACCAGCGGCGACGAAACCTACGGCGCGTGCCGCTTCGTCTACGCCGACCCGCCGAAGGACGGCAAGGTCATCCTCGATTTCAACCGCGCCGAGAACCCCCCGTGCGCCTTCAGCCCCTTCGCCACCTGCCCGCTCCCGCCCAAGGAAAACCGGCTGCCTGTCCCGGTCCGGGCCGGCGAGAAAAACTACCGCGGCCATCACGACTGAGGCCCCGACGCCCCGGGCTCATGCTTCTTCCACCTGCCATAAATCCGCCATCGCCGGCGTGGACGCGGGCCGCGGCGACGCCCCGCGGCCGCTCATCATGATCCACATCGACCGTGGCGGGGACGTGAAGGGCACCAAGGCGTTCTTTGACCGCTGGCAATCCTACGGCGTGGACTACGATGTCATCGGCCAGTCCTATTATCCCTGGTGGCACGGCTCTCTCCTCGACCTGCGGGAGAACCTGCGCTTCATGGCCGAGACCTATCAGAAGGACATCATCGTGGTGGAGGCCGCCTACAACTGGCGGCCGACGGAATACAAGGAGGGCGGCGCGCCTTTCCCCGAGACGCCCGAGGGGCAGCGTGATTTCCTCGACGAGGTGAACCGCGCGGTGCTGGCCACGCCGCACCACCGCGGCAAGGGTGTCTTCTGGTGGGAGCCGGCCGTGGCGCCTTCTCCCATCCACAGCCGGGGCATGTTCGACAACGAGGGCAGCGCGCTGCCGGTCATCACGGTCTTCGACAAGTTCGCGAAGGGCAACCGCCCGAGCCGCACCCCTAGCGTCGGGCCCGTTTAGGAATTTAATCAAGCCGGTCGTTGCCGCGCATCCTTTCCCGCCAGGCTCGGGCGGCTGTCTTTATTCCGTCCCGCTGATCACCGGCCCGGCCTTCCGGCTGCAAATTCCGACCGGTGAACCCACCGATCCGACCGCAGATATTTGCGGGCTCGCCAATGGCGCGCCGCCTGCTGAATGATGCGCCGCCATGGACAGACCCTCAGGGCGCCAACCCGGCGTCGGCTTCATCTTCATCACGCTGGTGCTCGCCATTGTCGGCTTCGGGCTGCTCATTCCCGTGCTGCCGGGGCTGGTGGTGCAACTCCGGGGCGAGGGTATTTCCTCCGGCTCGCACATCTACGGCTGGATCATCAGCAGCTTTGCGCTGATGCAGTTCGTCTGCTCACCCATCCTGGGGTCGCTGTCCGACCGCTACGGCCGCCGCCGGATCATCCTCATCGCGACCGCCGGCTCCGCCCTCGACTACTTCATCATGGCCAACGCCCCGACGCTGGCCTGGTTTTTTCTCGCCCGCATCATCGCCGGCGGCACCGCCGGGGTGCTTTCCACCGCCAACGCCTACATCGCCGACGTCACGCCCCCGGAGAAACGCGCACAGTCCTTTGGCCTCCTCGGCGCCGCCTTTGGCATCGGGTTTATCATTGGGCCGGTCTTGGGCGGATTCCTGGGGTCGTTTGACATCCGCCTGCCCTTCTTCGCCGCCGGGGCGTGCTCCACGGCCAACTGGCTTTACGGTTACTTCGCGCTGCCGGAGTCGTTGAAACCGGAAAACCGCCGCGAGTTTTCGTGGAAACGCGCCAATCCCATCGGCGCCCTGTATGCGCTGAAAAGGTTGCCCGCCGTGCTTGGGCTCGCCGAGTGCTATTTCATCCTGATGCTCGCGCAAACCATGCTGCAGATCACCTGGGCGCTCTACACCGGTTACCGTTACCATTGGGGACCGCTCGGCATCGGCCTCTCGCTCATGGCCGTCGGCGTACTCACCGGACTGGTGCAGGCCACGCTGGTCAAGCGCATTGTCCCAAGGATTGGCGAAACCCGGGCGGTGATGTTCGGTTTCGCCGCCTCGATTGTGTCGCAACTCTGCTACGGCCTCGCAACGCAAGGCTGGATGATTTACGTGGTCATGATCCTGGGCTGCTGCGCCGGCATTTCCGGCCCAGCCCTCCAGTCCTATATCACCAAGCACGTCCCGCCCAACGAGCAGGGCGCCGTGCAAGGCGTCTACGGCGGCCTTGCCAGCCTGGCCGGCATTCCCGGCCCCATCATCGGCACTTGGATTTTTGGTTGGGCGGTTGCCTCTGACCCCATGATCCACCTGCCGTGGATCCTGTCGGTCTTTGACCGGCCGGTCAGTTGGATGATGCGGCATCTGGTGCCGCATCATCCCGGCGCGCCTTTTTTCCTGGGCGCGGTGTTCACCGTCCTCGCGTTGCTGCTCGCCGTGCGGGCCTTCCGCAAGGACAGGCTAAATCCCGTGGCCGTGCCACAGGCCGCGCCGGCGGGTTGAGGCGCGGGAAATTTTGCTGTTGGATTTCCAGCGGAAACGCTTGCCTGCCGGCCGCGCTGGCCAAAGCCCGGGGTTAGCCGCGCCGGTAAGGCCGGAGCGCATCCAGTTTATCTGGGTGCAACCCGGGGTTTCGCCGCCAATTCGCAACAGCTGAACGGAAGAAATAGGGTGTTTCACCGAGCCAAATGGCGTTTTCCCGTAGATTTCTGCGCATTCGTCTTTAGTTCGGCTTGCATGCCTCCCTCCCACCCGCATTCTTCCCGCCGAACCGATTCGATTGGCTTCGCCGGCTTGACCGCCGGGGAAGCAAGCAAACACCTAACCAACACAACTATGAGCAAGCGCTCTGTAAATGGATTACGGGGTGCGTATGCGTTGATCGCATGCGCTTCCCTCTGCGCGGTTACTGGCCGTGCCCAGTCAACCGCTACCAACGAAGTTCCCCTCAAAATGGAGAAATTCATCGTCACCGGATCCAACATCCCCTCCACCTTGACCGCCGGCGAAGCGGGTGCGCTTCCCGTCATCACGATTGACCGCAAGGCGATCGACGCGACCGGCTACTCGACCGCCGCCGACCTGCTGCAGAAGATCACCTCCTCCAACGGCGGCGCCGTGCCGATTTCGAACAACGCGACGGGTTTCACCCCGGCCGCCGCGTCGATCTCGCTGCACGGCCTCGGGCCGGAAGCCACGCTGGTGCTGATCAACGGCCATCGTGTCGCCGACTTTCCGATTGGCAACGGGGGCCAGGTCGCCTTCGTCGACCTGCACAGCATTCCGCTGACCGCGGTCGAGAAGATCGAGGTCCTGACCAGCGGGGCCGCTGCCATCTACGGCGCCGATGCCGTCGCCGGCGTGGTTAACATCATTTTCCGGAAAAACTACGACGGAGCAGAGGCTTCCTTCCGGTATGGCAATACCACCAGCAAGGACTCGCACGAGCTCGTCTTCAGCTACGTGCAAGGCGCAACCAACGCCACGAGCAGCGTCACCGCCGGCATGGATTACTTCAGCCGGGCGGCGATCTTCAATCATGATCGTTCTTACTCGACGATTCCGCCCTACTTGAGCACCAACGCGATTCCGATCAACGCCCAGATCACGACCGCGGCGTATGACGATGCCCTCGGCCTGCCGGCGGGCACCCGTCCCCCCGGCGTGACCAAGGACATCTTTTATGCCGATCCCGGTGTCTTCCCTGGCGCCGCGGGCGGCAACTCCGTTCCGGCGGACGGCAATATCGTGGCCGGCAGCACCAATCATGGCCTGACCCCCGCCAACCAGTATATCTATTCCAACGGCCGGAAGTCGGTCTGGAATTTCAACCAGACCTCCGGCGCCTATCCCGCTTTCGAGCATTACGGCGCCTTCGTCAACGGCGAGCGCAAGCTGTTCGGTACCGATAATATCAAGGGCTACATGGATATGTCCTACCAGCATAACTTCTCGGAGTCCCAGCTCGCCCCGCTGGCCACCGGCACCTTCACCACGCCCGGCAGCGTGGAATACGTGATTCCGGCCCGCACCGCGAGCCCGTTGCCCATGCCCGACGGCCGCGCCCGGGCCGCCGCAGCCGGTGCCTTCAATCCCTTCAACCCGTTCAACATCGATATCACCGGTGGCACGAAATTCCGCATGTTTGAATTCGGCAACCGCGTCCTCAAGACGGACAGCGATGCCTTCATGGCCACCGCGGGGATAAAAATGGAAAACGTCCTCGACAACTGGAACGTGGATATGGGCGCCCGTTTCAGCACCATCGGCGTGCACCAGAATTTCAAGCTGGTTTCGAATTCGCGCTTCAACCAGATCGTCAACGCCAACGACCCGATCTTCAATCCGGCCAGCTCGACCTACATCGGGACGACCACGCCGTATAATCCGTTCGGCTATCCGGCGAGCGCCCCGATCGCGACCAACGCGCTCACCGTCAAATACGCGACGGTCTTTGTGAAGGACCAGTTCACGACCTATCTCCGGAATCCCTTCATCACCCTGAGTTCCGGCGAGGTCTGCAAAGTGCCGGCTGGTGACGTGGGCCTGGCGCTCGGCGTGGATTATCGCATCGAAACCCTCGAGCAGAATCCCGACGCGATCAGCCTGCTCGGCGACGATGGCAGCGGCGCGGAAAACCTGGTCAACAAGAGCCGCCGCGTCCTCGCCTTCTTTGCGGAGGTCAAGGTGCCGCTGATCAGCGCCAGCCAGCAGATCAAGGGGGCCCACGACCTTTCGATCCAACTCGCGGCGCGGGATGAACGCTTCCTCACCAGCAGCCAGAGCAAGCTGGTTCCCTCCGTGGCCCTGCGGTACCAGCCGGTGGACGACACCCTCACCTTCCGGGCCAGTTTCGGCAAGGGCATCCGCCAGCCTTCCATGTTCGAGCTGTATGGCGGCACGGTCAACGGCCTGCAGTCGCTGACGGACCCGCGCACCGGCGTCGAGCTGCAGGAAACCCCCACGCAGACGGGCTCAAACATCACGCTCAAATCCGAGCAGACCAAATCCTATACGGGCGGCGTTGTCTGGTCGCCCAAGGCCTACGGCCTGCAAGGCTTCACGGTCAACGTGGACTATTGGCGGGTGGAACGCGAGGGCACGGTCGGGTCCAACGCGCAAAACGTATTGGATCGCCGCTTTGGCGTTTCCTCCGGCGGATTGCTGCCGGGCGAGGCGGTCGTGCTCGACAGCGCCGGCACCATCCTCTCCGTCGCGGCCCCCTACATCAACGCCGGCCGGACGGTTGCCCAGGGCTTCGACATGGGCGGCAGCTATGTGCTGAAAACCGCATCCCTGGGCCGGTTCGACTTCGCCGCCGGCGGCACCTACATGCGCTCTTACAAGCTGTCCTTCATTGCCGGCGAACCCTTGCAGGAGTTCATCGGCACGGATGCCAGCGGCGGACAGGGTCTGGATGGCTGGATCAAATGGAAAACCAAGGCCAACATCGACTGGACCTACAAGGACTTCGCCGCCGGCCTGGTCGCGAACTACACCGGCGGCTTCACGGACCTCGATGCGGACGGCAATCCCTTCCAGGTCTATGGCCTGTATACCTTCGACGTGCAGTTCAGCTATACCTTCCACCAGCAGTTCACGAAGTATCTGGACAACACGAGGCTGACGATCGGCGCGCTCAACGTGCTCGACAAGAACCCGCCCTACTCCTCCGGTTTCGGCAGCAACGCCTCGGGCTATCCGGGCTTCCTGTATGATTCCACCAACCGTTTCCTCTACGTCCAGCTGGCCAAAAAGTTCTAATCCCGCGAACTGATATTTTGTTTCGCCTTCCGCGCCCGCCCTCACCGGCGGGCGCTTTTTTTCGCCTCGGTTTCGTTTGCCGTGCGACCGGCAGGACACAACGGGACCGGAGAACCGAGGACGAACACCGTTGTGGCCAGCAGGCCACAACGGTGTCCCCCGACTAAACGCTTGTCACCCCGGCGCCGCGATCGAAGATACCGGCTGATGCGCCCGTGCCTGGCTATATTGTCCCTCCTGCTGCTGGCCGCCCCGATGGCGGCAGCCCCGGCCGGATTCCTCGAAAGCCTTTCTCCCGAACGGAAAAAAGAACTCGGCCTCGATCGGCTCACCGCCGCCCAGATGGCGGCCATCAACGACGCCGTCGACCAATACCAGGGCCGGGAGAATACCAAGGTCCTGACCCAAAAGGCCGCTGCGGCCGCCGTGGAGGAATACAAGGCGAAGCAGGAACCGGCGGTGATCGCCCACGCCGTGGATATCGCCAAACAAAGGAAGGACGAGGAACGGGTCGAACGCTTTGCCACTAAAATCATCGGGCGCTTCACCGGCTGGGGCGGCGGCACGCTCTTCGCCCTGGACAACGGCCAGGTCTGGCAGCAGGTCGGCAGCGAGGTCTACTATCTCCCCCCGGTGGAGAATCCCGCGGTGGAGTTCCGCAAAGCGGCCAGCGGACACTTCCGGCTGTATCTGGCGAACGGCGCCTGGGTCACGGTGAAACGGATCCGGTAACCCTTCGCCCGTGCTTCGCGACGTGGTAACGCGCGAGAACTCGGGATATCCGCCCCGAATTTTCACCGCAGAGACGCAGAGGCACAGAGTTCCGATCTCGCATACCCTGACTTCCCCTGTGTCTCCGTGCCCCTGTGGTTCACAGTCATAATCCTTTTCTATGCAGTTTGTCGCTCTCTGCGTCCTCCGCGCTAATATGCCTTGATCACTTCTTCGGCGGCGGGCCGTAATGCGCCTTGTGCGCGGCGTAGGCCGCGGTGTCCGCCAGCATCGCGTCGATCGTCGCCGCCAGCGGCTCGATCCGCACCACGCCGGAAAACACCACCTTGTCGCCGATGCCATCCGTCAAAATGAACGCCGGGCGCTGGTCGATCTGGTGCGCGAAAAATTCCGCGGTGCTCGCCGCGATGCGCTTCGCCACCTCCGCCGACTCGGCCCGGGCGCGCAGCTTCTTCGCGTCCAACTTTGTGGCGCCGAGTGCGCCAGCCTCGGCGGCTTTCACCGCCACCTTGATCGCCGGATCCATCGAGGCCACCTTGATGCCCTCGCGGTCCGCCGCGTGCGCCAGCGCCAGCCGCAGCTCGTCGCCGGTGATGCCGAAATCCTTGCCGGCCTCCGCCACATAGCTGGCGGCCGGGAACAGGCCGTCGCGCCACGGCTCCAGCCAGCCGGAGTTCAGCATGAAGGGCGAGCCCATCATCATCCCGCTGCGCCGGTAGAACCAGTCGCACTGCTCGCGCGACCCCGGATAGTCCGCGGGCCGCATCGATGCGATCTTCCATTCGAACTCGACGCGGCCCTCGTAGCGCCGCTTCAACTCGGCCCAGGTCGGCTCGACCCAGTAGCACCACGATGAAATGACCTCGAGATAGTAGGTGACTTTCATGCCGCAAGAATTCCGCCGGCGGCCCGGTGCGTCAATGTTTCAACTGGCCGATGACACACAGCACCGCACTTCCCCGAGCGCAACAGGTTTGCCTGATTTTTCGGCTCCCAACGGCAACAGCGCGCAGCGCGGTGAGTTGCCGGCCGAAGAAATCAAGACAAACACCGGGCGGCGAGAACGCCGCAACGGTGCTAGTGGTTCTTCCTGAGCACGCGCTCGGTGGCCTCGAGCACGCTGTCCGGCCCGAGGTATTCCCGGCCCTTGAAACTGTGCGCCAGCACCTTGCCGTCGCCATCCACCAGCACCAGGCACGGGATGCCCGGCCCGGCCAGCCGCATGATCCGGCCGACGTTGTCCAGCTCGCTGTATTTGATCGCCGGCCAGGGCATCTTTTCCTCGCGCATGTAGGCGAGCATCTCGGCGGATGAATGGTCGTTGCTCACCAGCACCAGCTCAAACTCGGGATACTGGGCGCGGAGGTTGCGGTAACCCTCCAGCAGCCGCGGGGCGAAATCGCGGCAGGGTTCGCACCAGCCGGCCGAGAACATGAGGCCGTAGTATTTCACGCCATCGAGCTTTCG